>CANCAO010000067.1 GCA_947374105.1 Comamonadaceae bacterium
CTACTGCGCCGAACAATTTGAAAACGACGGCTCGCCGGTATCCACGATCGTCAAGGGTGTCAAACGGGCCATGGCTGGTGAGTACAGCCGGGAACTGTCAGCCAAGGTCTTCGCCGGGCAGTGTCGCCTGATTGAGTTGGGCTTTCGTCAAGGGGGGCCCGCCGGTTACGGTCTGCGCCGCATCCTCATTGACCAGAACGGCTCCGTCAAGACAGAGTTGACTCGGGGAGAGCACAAGAGCCTGCAGACTGACCGGGTCATTCTGATGCCCGGCCCGGAAGAAGAAGTTCGCACCGTGAACCTGATGTACCACTGGTTCATCAACGAGGGCTTGATGGAGTCTGAAATCGCTGGCCGCCTCAACGGTATGCAGGTTCGGACTGACATGGACCGGGAGTGGACGCGAGGCACGGTGCACGAGGTGCTGACCAACGAAAAGTACATCGGCAACAACATCTATAACCGCCGGTCATTCAAACTCAAAAAGCTGCGTGTGGAAAACACGCCAGACATGTGGATCAAGAAGGAAGGTGCATTCGAGTCCATCGTTCCGCCTGACGTGTTCTACACCGCCCAGGGCATCATCCGGGCCAGGGCATACCGGTACAGCAATGAGGAATTGATCGAACGTCTGCGCAACCTGTACCAAAACCGGGGTTTCCTGTCCGGCCTGATCATCGACGAAACGGAGGGCATGCCGTCAACCTCCATCTACTCGCACCGCTTCGGCAGTCTGGTCCGCGCCTATCAAATGGTGGGGTTCACGCCCGATCGGGACTATCGGTATTTAGAAACCAACAAGTTTCTGCGCCGCTTCCATCCGGAGATCATCAAACAAACCGAAAGCCAGATCGCGATGCTGGGCGGATCCGTCCGGCGCGACCCTGCCACCGATCTCCTGCGGATCAATGATGAGTTCAGCATCTCACTGGTGCTGGCGCGTTGCCAGACGCCAGAAAGTGGCCGCCACCATTGGAAGGTGCGCTTCGACACCAGTTTGGCCCCAGATATCACCGTGGCGGTCCGGCTGGACCAGCCCAATCAGGCCGCACTGGACTATTACCTGTTACCTCGTCTGGACTTTGGTCAGCCCCGCATCAACCTGGCGGAGCGCAACCCGATCGAATTTGAAAGCTACCGATTCGACACCTTGGACTACCTGTATGGAATGGCGGAACGCACCCGCGTGAGGAGAGCAGCATGACGGACAAGATGGAATCTGGTGAGATGCGGCTGATCTCGATCGACTTGATCGACGTGCTCAACACCCGCGAACGCAACAAGGGCGTGTTTGAAGAAATCGTTGGCAACATCAAAGCGATCGGATTAAAAAAGCCGATCACAGTCACCCCGCGCACTGGCGCAGACGGCACCGAACGCTATATGTTGATCTGTGGCGAAGGTCGTTTGAAAGCCTTCCAGTCTTTGGGCGAAAAATCCATTCCGGCCCTGGTTGTGGCTGTCAGCGACGAAAACGCCTACATCATGAGCCTGGCAGAGAACATTGCACGCCGCCAATACCGACCGCTGGAACTGTTGGCTGGCATTGAGCAACTCCGAGATCAGGGCTACGACAAAAAGATCATCGCCAAGAAGACCGGCCTGACCGTGGAATACGTCAATGGCATCCTGCTGCTCCTAAAAAATGGTGAAGAGCGCCTGCTGGTCGCGGTAGAAAAGGGACGCATCCCCTTGAACGCCGCCCTGACCATCTGTGGAGCCGGAGATGACGACAAGGCCATTCAAGCCGCTCTCCAGGACGCCTACGAAACCGGCAAACTGCGCGGAAATCGACTGATCCAAGCCAGACGGGTCATTGAACGTCGGCAAACCTTGGGTCGATCCGTTGAGCGTGGCACTCCCCGCAAGATGCCTGACGTCACAACATCCAGCCTGGTCAGGACCTACCAGAAGGAAGTGGACCGCCAGAAACAAATGGTCAAAAAGGCGGAGATCGCCCAGCAACGGCTGTTGTTCGTGGTCAGCGCCATGCGCGAGCTGCTGGCAGATGACCATTTCACTACCCTGCTGCGCGCAGAGGGCTTGGACACCTTGCCGAAATACCTGGCCGAGCGCATCCATTCCGGGGGACGGGCAGCATGAGCAAGGTGACTCTCGGCTTTGATCTTGATCCACTGATCGTCCCGATTGACAAAATCCTGCCGTCCCGCAAAACGCCCATGGGCGTGGCCACGTCCAAGAAATTCATGCAGATCCGGTCGTCGATCGCGGAGGTCGGGCTGATCGAGCCGTTGTCAGTGGGGCCCGGGGATCCTCAAACCGGACAGCACGTTCTGCTAGATGGTCACATCCGGCTTCTCGCGCTTCGGGAACTGAATGTGGTCGAAGTGCAGTGTCTAGTGGCGACCGACGATGAGAGCTACACTTACAACAGCCGGATCAACCGTCTGTCCACGATCCAAGAGCACTACATGATCCGGCGCGCAATCCAGCGCGGAGTCACTCCGGAGAGGCTGGCCAAGGCACTCAGCGTGGACACGCGCACGATCACTCGCAAGATGACCCTGCTGGAAGGCATTTGCCCGGAAGCGGCCGAGTTGCTCAAGGATCGCCAGTTCGCCACCGACATCTCCCGGGTGCTACGCAAAATGAAGCCGACGCGGCAAGTCGAATGCGTGGAACTGATGGTGTCGGCCAACACGATCACCGTTGCCTATGCAGAAGCGATGCTGGTCGCAACCCCAGCAGAAATGCTGGTCGAGGGCAAAAAACCGGCGAAGCTGACGGGCTTGACCCAAGAGCAGATGGCAAAAATGGAGCGCGAGATGAGCAACCTGCAAGGTCAGTACAAGATGGTCGAGCAAACCTACGGCCAGGACGTTCTCAATTTAGTGCTGGCCAAGGGTTACCTTGCCAAGCTACTGGAAAACAAGTCCATCACCCGCTACCTTAAGCAGCGCCAGCCTGACGTGCTGGCCGAATTCCAGACCATTGTGCAGACGGTGTCGCTCGATCAGTAGCCACCCTCATCCCGGAGCGCATGCCCTTGGCAGGGCGCGGACTTACCCTGACCCACGCTTTCGTTGATGGTCGCAGCAATCCCGGCTAAGATGTTGCCAAGATATGCCAATTTTGACAACCAGGGATGCTTTTGCCAATGGCCAAGCCTAAATCGGACATCCTGACGATCACCGAAGTCGCCGAATACCTCAAGGTTGCCGAGCGAACTTTGTACCGTTTGGCTGCCGCCAAGAAGATTCCAGCCTTCAAAGTCGGAGGCACGTGGCGATTTCCGCGCGCCGACATTGATCAATGGATCAAACGTCAGACCGCTGAAACGCTCGGCGATGACGGATCTGACGCGACGGGCGGGAAAGATTGATGGCTGCGCCGGAGATGCTTGCACGTCTGGAACAGCTCGCCACCGAAATCGGGGCCCTTCACAGCAAGCTCATCTTGTTGGTTGGTGCGCCGCATACCGGCAAGACGGCTTTGCTGGCGGCGTTTGCTGGGCGCGTCGAAGCGAGCACATTGAACGTCGGCTCAGAGCTGGGGCGTCGGCTGGCCGTGATTCCGCAGAAGCAGCGCCACCTTCAGGCTGGCACCGAACTACGTGAATTGGCTGATGAGCATGCCAAGGGCGATCTGCTGCTATTGGACAACATTGAGTTGTTGTTCGACACCACGTTGCAGCTCAACCCGCTTGATCTGCTCAAGCGACATGCCCACAGCAGACGGGTTGTGGCCGTCTGGCCTGGCGAGTTGCGGGACGGACGGTTGGCTTATGCCGACATGGGACATTCAGAATATCGGGACTACGCCACGGATGGCGTGGTCGCACTAGAAATGCTGTAACAGGGAAAGGGATAAAAAAATGCGCTACGGGGACCTCATCCAATTTGAGCCGATTGAATCGGTCATTCAACTTCTAGACGCCAATCGGCCCGACGAGGGCAAGAAGCTGGTCTCGACCTACGTCATCTCGGATGACATGGCCGAGCGCATAGCCAAGCTCATGATCCCGCAGATGTCCTTCGACGAATCGGTCGATCACAAGGGTGTGCTGGTCGTCGGCAATTACGGTACAGGTAAGTCGCACTTGATGTCGGTGCTGTCACTGGTCGCCGAGGACGCCAGTTTCCTGCCCATGATTCGACACCCAAAGGTGGCCGAGGCCGCCAGCACCATCGCTGGCAAGTTCAAGGTGCACCGCATTGAGATATCCAGCCAAATGTCGCTGCGCGACATCATTACCCAACAACTGGAGTTGTTCCTTGAAAAGCACGGCGTCAGCTTTTCATTCCCACCGGCAGACAAGGTGGTCAACAACAAGGCCGCGTTTGAGGAAATGATGGCCGCGTTCACCGAGGTACACCCCAATCTTGGCGTGCTGCTGGTCGTGGATGAGTTTCTCGAATATCTGCGGTCCCGCAAAGACCACGATCTGGTGCTGGACCTATCCTTCCTGCGCGAGATCGGCGAAGTCACCAAGCACCTGCGCTTTCGATTTGTGGCCGGTGTGCAGGAAGCCATTTTTGACAGCAGTCGCTTCGAGCACGTGGCCGACAGCCTACGCCGTGTGAAAGACCGGTTCACCCAAGTCCTGCTGGCACGCCAGGACGTTAGTTTTGTCGTGGCGGAGCGTTTGCTCAAAAAGTCGGCAGACCAACAGGACAAGATCCGCGCTTATCTGACGCCCTATGCCAAGTTCTACGGATCAATGAATGAACGCATGGACGAGTACGTCCGTCTGTTCCCGGTGCATCCCGATTACCTCAAGACCTTTGAGCGAATCAGCTTTGCCGAAAAGCGCAATGCACTGGAAACGCTGTCTTTGTCCATGCGATCCCTTCTGGACACCGATGTGCCGACCGACCATCCCGGCCTCATCACTTTTGACAACTACTGGCAAACGGTCAAAGGCAACTCAGTATTTCGCAGCGACCCCAATATCAAGGAAGTGCTGCGCGTGGCTGAGGTGCTGGACTCGCGTGTCCAGCAGGCATTCACTCGCCCGAATTACAAGCCGATGGCCGTGCGCATCATCAACGGTCTGTTCGTGCACCGGCTCACTACTGGTGGCGACATTCACGTGCCCATCGGCCCGACGGCGGAAGAGCTGCGCGACACGCTCTGCCTGTACCAACCCGGTATTGAAGAACTGGGCGGCGAACCAGCGGCAGACCTTTTGACAGCGGTCCAGACCACGCTGCGCGAGATCGTCAAGACCGTCAATGGTCAGTTCATCACCAAAGCGCCAGACACCGAACAGTACTTCCTCGATCTCAAGAAGGACATTGACTACGACGCGCAGATCGAGAAACGCGCAGAGGCCCTGTCCGACGACGCGTTGGATCGTGCCTACTACAGCGCAGTCAAGCAATTGATGGAGCGCACCGACGAAAACACCTACGTCACCGGGCACCAGATCTGGCAGTACCAAATCGAGTGGCAGGACCGAAGGGTCGACCGCAACGGTTACCTCTTCTTCGGCGCACCCAACGATCGGCCGACCGCACAGCCGGAACGCGACTTCTACATCTACTTCATCCAGCCATTCGAGCCACCAAAATTCCGCGATGAGAGCCGGACAGACGAAGTCTTCTTTCGTCTCAAAGGTCTCGACGACGAAATCAAACGCCACCTGTCGTTCTACGCCGCCGCGCTGGACTTGGCATCCACTGCCAGCGGCGGTGCGAAGCAGCTTTACATCAACAAGGCGCAGGAAGTTCTGCGCGCCATGAGCAAGTGGCTGCAAGAAAAGCAGATGACTGCCTTCGAGGTGACCTACCAAGGAAAGACCAAAACCCTTCAGGACTGGGCCAAGGGCGTCTCCCTGCGGGACAAAGCCCGCCTCGGCCAGGACGAGCGGATCAACTTCCGCGATGTGGTCAACGTGATATCTGGCCTGGCCATGAACGCCCAGTTCGCCGACACATCCCCTGAGTACCCGACCTTCTCAGTTCTCGTGACTGAGGCCAACCGCAAACTACTGATCGGCAGCGCGCTCCGGGCATTGGCCGGTGGCACGCGCACCAAAGATGCGGTTGCCATCCTCGACGCCCTTGAGATGCTCGACGGCGACAGCATCCAGCCCAGCCGATCTCGCTACGCGCAGGAGGTTTTGGCCAGACTCAAGGCCAAGGGCCAGGGACAGGTGCTCAATAGAAATGAACTGCTCGCTGGTGCCAACGACGTCGAATACTTTGCGCCGGTCCGTTTCCGCTTGGAACCCGATCTGCTGATCACCGTACTCAGCAGTCTGGTCTACGCTGGCGACATTGTGTTGGCAATCACCGGTGACAAGATCGACTCCGGCAAGCTCAACCAGTTGGCTGAGCGTCCACTGGACGAGCTTAAGCAGTTCAAGCATGTCGAAGCGCCAAAGGAAATCAACGCAGCTGTGCTGCGATCGCTGTTTGAGTTCTTTGGGCTGCCCACTGGGCTGGCGCAAAAGGCAGCGGCTGGCGACCCGGAGCCCGTCGTCAAACTTCAAGACGGCGTGAGCGTCCTGGTCCAGCGCGTTCTCAAAGCTGGTACCGATCTGCAGGGTCGCCTTGCGTTTTGGGGCAAACCCCTGTTGAGCGATGAGGAAGCCAAGGATTGGCGCACGCGCCTTGAAGCGCTGAAAGGATTCACCGAGTCTCTGTCGCCATTCAACACGGTGGGCAAGCTCAAGAATCTGAAGGTCAGCCAGGAAGACATTGATGCCCAGAAAAAGAACCTGGAAGTGCTGGCGTCCGTCGAAGCACTGCTCGATCTGATCGTTGAGCTGGGCAGCACGGCGTCTTACCTGTCCCAGGCAGAGATCGTCCTGCCCACAAATCACCCATGGGTGAAGCAAGCACAAGCGGCGCAAACGGACATCCTGGCGAAGCTGGTTCAAGATCGCACCGCGCAACATGCTGCCGAATACAAGCAGGTCCTGGCGAAACTGAAGAAGGACTACATCACCGCGTACATTGCAAGCCACACCAAAGCTCGCCTTGGTGTCACCGAGGAAAAAAACAAGTCTGCATTGCGCAAAGACTCGCGTCTGGTTGCCATGCGTGCACTTGCTGGCATTTCACTGATGCCCACCAGCGACCTCACTGGATTTGAGGAAAAGCTCGACAACCTCAAGAGCTGCTCGTCATTGGTGGACACCAATCTTGCGTCCAGCGCGTTTTGCCCGCATTGCAATTTCCGGCCAGCGAATGAGCAGCTCGGCATGATTCCAGCGGCCAACGCGCTGCAAGGGTTGGATACCGAACTGGATGGGTTGATCGACGGTTGGCAGCAGACCTTGCTGGACAACCTGGATGACCCGACCACGCAGGCTGCAATGGGTTTGCTGAAAGCGCCTGCGCGAAAAATGATTGAGTCGTTCGTGGCATCAAAAACACTGCCAGCGCCGGTCACACCGGATTTCGTCAGCGCGGTTCAAGAGGCACTGTCTGGCCTTGAAAAGATCCCGGTCAACAGTGAAGAGATTCGGCAGGCGCTGCTTCAAGGCGGCTCGCCTGCAACGCCAGCGGATCTACGCAAACGGTTTGAAGCTTTCCTGAATGAGCGCTGCAAGGGCAAAGACGAGAACAAGCTGCGATTCGTGGTTGAGAAGACGGGTGCTGACCAGTGAGC
>CANCAO010000068.1 GCA_947374105.1 Comamonadaceae bacterium
TCAATCAACTCGAATTTTTGACCCTCGCGCTCAAAGGGCACGGAGATCGCATCACGCGTTGTGCCAGGCAAATCAAAGGCCACTAACCGCTCTTCTCCAAGCCAAGTATTGATCAGCGTGGATTTTCCAACGTTGGGTCGACCCGCCACCGCCAATTTAATGATGCCAGCATCCAAACTGCCATCATCTTCTTCGGGATCCGGCAAATTAAGGGGTTCTAACGCCAAGTCAACCAGGTCACGAATGCCCTGCCCGTGCGACGCTGAGATGGGATAGACCTCGCCTAAACCCAATTCAAAAAACTCGACCAGCTGCGCACGCCCCTCTTGCATCCCTTCGGCCTTATTGGCCGCCAGCACACAGGGCTTGCCCAGACGCCGAAGGTACTTAGCGATGTCGTGGTCCTGACTAGACAAGCCACCGCGTGCATCGACCACAAAAATGACGACATCGGCTTCGGCAACGGCCTGCCGCGTCTGCTTGGCCATTTCTTTGTAAATACCAGTGCTGGCATCGGGCTCGAAGCCCCCCGTGTCAATCACGATGTACTCGTGTTTGCCTTGTTTACCATTGCCGTAATGGCGATCTCGTGTGAGACCGGCGAAATCTGCAACGATGGCGTCGCGGGACTTGGTGAGTCGGTTAAATAGAGTGGACTTGCCCACATTGGGGCGACCAACCAAGGCCAGAACAGGTTTCATTTGATTAAGCCTAATAGTTACTCAGGCTTAAAACCAAAGATATTGCCATTACGTGTCACGACCACCACGGTATTGCCTGCCCATACAGGTGTCCCCAGTATGGGAGAACCATCGGTGGTGATTCGTGTCAAAGATGTTCCGTTTTCACGGGATAGAAAATGCAAAAAACCCATACCATCACCAACGACGACGGCTTTCTCAATGACCAGAGGCGCGCTTAATTGACGATGGCGCAATTGCTCCATGGCCCAAGCACGCTCGCCATCGGAACGCTGCCAGGCTATCAGCGTTCCGTCGGCTTCAACACCAACAACCAAGCGTTCATCGCCAGAAACGCCAACAGACCCTGCAGCGGGTTTACTCCAAAGCAATGTTCCGCGATTGGCGTCTGTACACCCAACCGCTGACTGGAAAGCCCGTACACAGACCACATTTCCTTGGCGATTGGCGGGTCCCACCAGGTCAACCAATCGCTCCACATCATTGGTGCCACGGGGCGAGGCAATGGGGGCCTCCCAACGAACACTGCCATTGAGCGGATTCATTCCCAAAAGTTTGCCCGAAAGCCCGATGACCAAGGTATCCCCAACGGCAAGCATCACACCGGGTTGGCGCAGTACCAGCGCTTCACCAGGACGCTGCTGACTCCACAAGCGCCGCCCCGACTGGCCATCGTAGGCACTGATCGAGCGATCTGCAGCCAGCACAAAAACACGGCCACCGGCCACCAGCGGAGCGGTATAACTTTGCGCCGTTAACTGCTGACGCCACAACTCCCGCCCAGACGCCAGGGCCAGCAACTCATTGTTGCGCGTGACCACAGCGGCCACTTGCCCGTCATAACCTGCACCCGTCGCCAAAGGGGTGCCCGCTGCTGCGCGCCAGATTTCAGCACCGGTGCTTGCATCAAGGACAGCGACCGAACCCGCCACGCTGGCAATTGTCACCTGCTTCTCACTGACCCGAACATCCAGTGGGGAAGATGCATCCCCGGTTTTAGCCACCCAGGCTTGCTTGACGACCATCAGGCCGAGGTTAGGCAACAACTCTGCTGGTTTTTGCTTTTGAGGTGTATTGGAGCATCCGGCCATAGTGGCCAAAAAAACCAGCACACACAAGAATTTCAAGTGGAGGGAACAAGCATTAAATGTCAACCTCACTTTTTATCTCCCATCGAATTCGACGAAACGACAGGCACACTCATACCCAGTGATGCCAGCTTGACCTCAACCAAGCGACGGTATTCCGCGCCTTCATCCAGAGTTTTATAAGCTTTAAGAAATTCGGCGCCGGCCTCGCTCTTCTTACCTTGCGCAAAGTAAACATCCCCACGACGATCTGCAACCAAGGCAGCGAAGTCAGCAGGGAATGAGCCTGAGAGTTGCTTGAGTGCTTCGTCATAGGCTTTGGATTCAATCAATATGCCGACCAAGCGCAAGCGCGCTATGGCCTGATAGCCTTCATCGGAAGATGTGTCAGCCACCCAAGACAATACTGACTTCGCCTCATCCTGTTTGCCAGCTTCAACATACACTTTTGCGGACAGTAAACCAGCTTGCTGGGCATAGCTAGTTGACGCAAATTTCTCCTTCATATCGCCCAAAACACGACCCAGTTTGGTGGTGTCGTTGGTCTTGGCTACACGCTCCAACTCATCAAAAAGCGCAGCCGCTTGTGTGGACTGGCTGCGTTGCCAATACTGATAGGCATTCCAGCCCGCAAATACAGACAATACGGCGATCAAAAACCAACTGATTAAATTACCGTACTGCGCCCAAAAGTGCTTGAGTTGATCAAGCTGTTCCTGCTCTTCGAGATCGAGTTGATTGGCCATAAGGTTTTCTTGTTAGTTGAAGGCAGCGTTTCGACCTGCCAGAGTCCGTGCCATTAGGCCTGTGATTGTAAGTTGGCCGCCCAGTCCGCCACCTGAGTCAACGAGTACAGGGTCTGAGTTCCCACGCCATCACGCAACGACTTCACAGTCACTAGGTTTTGACTCAACTCGTCTGCGCCAAAAATCAAGGCGTGGCGGGCTCCGCTGGCATCTGCACGTTTAAATTGGGTCTTCATGCTCCCCATGCCCTCCCCTGTGCCTGCATGCATCTGAACACACAAGCCTTCAGCACGCAGGGCTTGTAGACACTTCATCGCCACAGGCAGGGCATCAAGCTCTGGCACGACGGCATACGCATCCAGCGGTCGCGTAGGAACATCCGAATTTTGTTCTTTGAGCAACTCCAAAACACGCTCGACACCCAGCGCCCAACCGACAGCGGGGGCAGGTTTACCACCAATTTGTTCAATCAGATAATCAAAACGGCCACCACCGCAAATGGTGCCTTGGGAGCCCAAGCGGGTCGTGATGAACTCAAAAACCGTCAGGTTGTAATAATCCATGCCACGAACCAGTCGCGGGTTGAGGCTGTAAGCCACGCCATTAGCATCCAGGATGGCACGAACGCGGTTGAAGTGCTTCAGTGAGGCCTCTCCCTGAAAGTCGATGAGCTTGGGAGCCGCCTCGACCAACCCCTGCATCGCAGGATTTTTAGTATCCAGAATGCGCAAAGGATTCAAATGCAAGCGTCGGCGAGAATCTTCATCCAGTTGATCGACATGCTGCTCAAAGTAAGCGATGAGCGCCGCACGGTGCAACTTGCGTTCCTCAGGCTGTCCAAGGCTGTTAAGTTCCAGCCGAACATCGTTGAGCCCAAGCAGCTTCCAAAGCGCATCGGCCATCAGAATCAACTCCGCATCGACTTCAGCGCCTGAAAAACCTAGCGCTTCCGCGCCAATCTGGTGGAACTGCCGATAGCGTCCCCGCTGTGGCCGCTCGTGCCGAAACATCGGGCCCATGTAGTAGAGACGTTTGCCGCCTTCATAGAGCATGGAATGCTCAACCACGGCGCGCACCACACCTGCCGTGTTCTCTGGCCGCAAAGTCAGGGGTTCGCCATTCAGCCGATCTTCAAAGGAGTACATCTCCTTCTCAACGATATCCGTCACCTCACCCAGACTGCGAACAAACAAAGGCGTGGGCTCAACAATAGGCGTACGGATATTGCCATACGCGTAACGCGCCATGAGTTTGCGAACCTGCTCCTCCAGCCACTCCCAGCGCGCGGACTCGGGCGGCAAAATGTCGTTCATGCCTTTAACGGCAACCAGCTTATTCGCCCTGGTGGCGATTATTTTCTCTGTCATGGGTGCAGTTAAACCGTTTCAGAAACAACAGCGGTACCAAAACGTTTTTCAATATAGTTTTCAACCACCTTCTGGAAATCCTGTGCAATGGACTCTCCACGCAAGGTCATGCGCTTTTCACCATCAATGAAGACCGGGGCCGCAGGTGCTTCACCCGTGCCGGGCAAACTGATACCGATGTCGGCATGTTTACTCTCTCCTGGACCGTTAACAATGCAGCCCATCACCGCTACTCTGAGTGTTTCAACACCCGGATACTGCTGACGCCAGACTGGCATTTTGTCTCTGAGAAAGTTGTCAATCTGCTGGGTCAATTCTTGAAAAGTCGTACTGGTGGTGCGTCCACAACCAGGACAGGCCGTTACGCTGGGCACAAAGGTTCTCAGCCCCAAGGCCTGCAAAATTTCTGAGGCAATGATCACTTCTTGTGTTCGTGATTCACCTGGCTGAGGGGTCAGAGAAACGCGAACGGTATTGCCAATGCCCTCTTGCAAAAGAATAGCCAAAGCCGAAGTTGAGGTGACCGTCCCCTTGCCGCCCATACCGGCTTCCGTCAAGCCCAAATGAAGAGGGTAATCGCAGCGCCGCGCCAATTCACGATAGACGGAAATAAGGTCTTGAACACCGCTCACCTTGCAGGACAACATGATTTGATTTCCATCCATGCCCATTTCCTCGGCACGTCGGGCGGAATCAAGCGCGGACGTGATCAACGCCTCGTACATGACGGGTTTGGCATCCCAGGGCACCACACGCCGACTGTTTTCGTCCATCAAACTAGCCAGCAAGTCCTGATCCAAACTACCCCAGTTCACGCCAATGCGAACCGGTTTTTTCCAGCGCATGGCCGCTTCAATCATTTGTCCAAACTGGCGATCACGCTTGTCGCCTTTGCCCACATTGCCTGGGTTAATACGGTACTTTGACAAGGTCTCGGCGCAAGCCGGGTATTGACTCAAAAGGGTATGTCCGTTGTAGTGAAAATCACCGATCAAAGGAACCTCAATGCCCATACGGTCAAGCTGCTCACGGATATGCGGGACCGCTTGAGCAGCCTCAGGTGTATTGACCGTGATGCGAACCATCTCTGAGCCAGCCAATGCCAACTCTTTGACCTGAATGGCCGTACCAATGACATCAACCGTGTCTGTATTGGTCATGGACTGGACGCGCACGGGTGCATTACCGCCCACGGTCACGACATTTCCGCCCCAACTCACTCGTGATTGTTTCGTCTGGCGCGGCTTAGGAGATGCAACATCAATTGGAAAAGAAACAGTCACTATTTCACCTCAAATCGAGCCACATTGGATTTGGAAACGGCCTGCAAATCAAAGGGTTTCCCACGAAGCTGAACATCAATAACATCTGCACGACCAATCACCACAGATAAAGGCAAGCTACCTGCAACATCAACAGCTTCACCACTCTCCAGAATTTTTCTCACCTGAATCACACCTTTGGCATCCATCACTTCTACCCAGGATGTGCCTCGAGATTTGAGCGACATCAAGCCTTCGTTGGCAGTCTCAAGGGGATTCATGGGTGGTTTGAAAAACTCTACACCCGGCGCTACAGAATCTGTTGCATTTTTTCCCATAGCCACAATCTTGCTTGAATCATCTGGAGCTGAATTATTTTCTTTTATGACGACGGGATCAACCGACATCCCCGCTACAACACCTGCTTCAGACACTGTAGAGGACACCCCTTGGGGTGAGGCGACAGTCAATTCTTCAAGCCGATCACCGTTTGGAAAAAAAATCAAAACTAATGCCCCAACCAGCAGACTAAGACCGACAAGAACCACGGGGTTTGAAATCTGATCGAAAACAGTGTTAGTCGCTGCATACCCTGGGGTTTGGAAAGGCGCATTAATACCCCTGCTGCTAGGCAATGGGTTGGAGACTGACGGTTTTGGCAATCGTTCAAGCACGGGTATTGGATCAATTTTTAAGGCGCGGCAAACACTAGACGCCAAAGCGCGGATATATACCGCATCGGGAAAAGCGCTCCACTGGTTCGCCTCCAGAGCTTCAACTCGTTTCACCGGCACCTTTAATGACACGGCCAATGCGGCAATGTGCAGGCCCAAGTTTTCGCGAGCCAATTTCAACAATTGACCAGCACTGATTGGATCATTGACTGCCGCAGGTTCACAGTCATCACCTGAAGTAAGGTCGTCGTTTAGCTCATTCATTAAAAGCACCCCGCTCGAAAGCCGTGAGTTCGCGTGACTGCGGGTATCGTTTTCTGAGTTGCCCTGCCAACTGCTGTACGGCTTCGGCATTTTGCAGACGTTGCTCGACCTTAATGCCTAGCCACAAGGACTCAACATTGGCCAGCTCACTGTTATTAAGTCGCCGAATATAAAACTGGGCTCGACTCAGCTCATTTCGCTGGAGTAAAAGCAATGAAAGGTTGTATCCTGTAATGGGATTTCCTGCATCAAGCTCATAAGATTTACCCAAACTATGTTCAGCCTCAAGACTTTGTCCTGCTCTTACCTGACACAGGCCCAAAGTCATCCACGTTTTTGCTCGCCCCCCGTAAGTCGGATTAGCTATAGCCTGTGAAAACGCCTGAACGGCTTCGTTGTAGCGCGCCTGTTGACACAACATCCAGCCGTAATTGTGAAGCACATTTGCATCTTTGGGATTAAGTGCCATGGAACGTCGAAAACTCTCATCAGCTAGACGCATGTCATTTAGCCGCATGTAGATCAAACCCCGCAGGTTGAACGCCTCAGCGAAACCAGGATCAGTCACCAGCGCTTGCTTAATCTCATCAAGTGCAACTGTTGTCTGCCCCTGCTCAAAGTAACCAACAGCCAATTGCATCCTGATTTTTGCACGCTTGCGCACCTCCGGCTCATCAGAGTCAGTCACCATCTCTAGGCCACGTGAAGCTTCGTACCCCCCACCGCCCGAGGCGCATGCCGACAGTCCAACCAAAGTCAACAAAAGAAAACAGACATAGAACAACCGCTGGCGATCTTGTCGCCATTGCGAGTTAAGCATTTTCATGCGTCAAATCTCCTCATGATTTTCGTCAAACGACCTTACGGGCCTAAGCATCACTGTGCGTCGCTGGGCCATGCGCTCGTCGACTCGGGTTCGGTCTTTGACATCACCTGCAAGTTGCCCACAAGCCGCATCAATGTCATCACCACGCGTTTTTCGAATCGTTGTCACGATACCTGCATCTAAGAGGATTTTTGCAAAGGCAAGAACTTGATTGTGTTCAGAACGCAACAATCCGGACTCGGGAAAGGGATTAAACGGAATCAGGTTGAATTTGCACCACACGCCGCCCGTGGAATGCTTTCGCACCAAATCGACCAGCTGCAGGGCATGCCCAGGCTGGTCGTTGACCTTGTCCAGCATGCAGTACTCGAAAGTAATGAAATCACGCGGGGCGTGCTGCAAATAGCGATTACAAGCCGCCAGAAGCTCTTCAATTGGGTACTTCTTATTCAGCGGCACCAAGTTGCTGCGCAACTCGTCATTGGGAGCATGCAAAGACACGGCCAGCGCCACTGGGCAATCCTGGGCCAGTCGATCCATCATGGGCACGACCCCTGAGGTGGACACCGTCAATCGTCGGCGCGACAGGCCGTACGCATGGTCGTCCAGCATCACCTTCAAAGCAGGGAGCAGTTCGCTGTAGTTTTGCAG
>CANCAO010000069.1 GCA_947374105.1 Comamonadaceae bacterium
GGTGGAGCCCAGCGCAGGCGTATCAACGGTGGGCAGGGTCACCTTGACCAGAAAAGTGCGCGTTGCCGGGTCGGCACTAGAGCCCACCTCTCGCAGCACGCCTTTGACAAGCTTGCCCGCAGCCCCCGTCTTGACCATGACGCCCATGCCCGGCTTCATAGCCGCCACCTGGTCTTCAGGCACCGAGAACACCGCATCACGCGGCCCATCGGGCGCAATGCGCACCACCGGCACCGCCGCACCAATCACCTGCCCCACCACCTGGCCGGGCTCAGCATCCACCCCCGTCACCACGCCTGCCACATCGGCCCGCAGCCGGGTGTAGCCGAGCTGATTTTGCTGAGACGCCAATTGAGCCTGAGCCTGATCGAGCTGGGCGCGCGCTGAAAGCAGCGTCGTGTCGCGACGCTCCAACTCCGCCTCGCTGATGAAGTTTTGCACCCGCAAAGCCTTATGGCGCTGGTAGTCAGCGTCAGCCAATTTCAAGTTGGTGCTGGCCACCGCCATCTGGGCCTGGGCTGCTTGCACCGCCAGCGCAAAATCCTGCGGGTCCATCTCCGCCAGCAACTGCCATGCCTTCACGTGTTGCCCCACTTCCACATGACGCTTGATCAACTTGCCCGCCACGCGAAAGCTCATGCGCGACTCGATGCGGGGCCTTACCTCAGCGGCATATTCGGCCCCCGCTTGTAGCGCGGCTGCGCCCACGGTCAGCACCTTGACAGCGCGCACCGGCTCCTGCGGCGGTACTGGCTTGGAGCAGGCCATCAAGAGCAAAGCCGTACCGGCAAAAACTAGGAGCAGACGAGCGGGAGACGCTGAGTGGGAATAGGTCATGATGAGGCAAAATTGTGGCTGAACAGGGTGAAGGAAATTGGCTTGAGTCAGGTTGCAACTGATTAATGACCGAATGGTTAGTAATTTAGAGCAATCCTCAAAAACTGTCAAGTTCAAGTGCGCGTACTAGCTCGCGTGCTAGTGGAGCATTGCTCTCATCATGGACAAACCCTCAGCGACAATATCCCTGTGAACGCATCCCCTTCCCCTACCTTGGCCCCCGCCCCCATCAACCATTACGAAAACTTCCCTGTGGCCTCATGGCTGTGCCCGCCACGCCTGCGCGCACCGATTGCTGCCATCTACCACTTCGCCCGCACGGCTGACGACGTTGCCGACGAGGGCGACGCAACTGCGCATACCCGCTTGAATGATCTGGCCGCGATGCAAGCAGACCTGCACGCTGCCGCGAACAACACCCTAGGCAGCGGGCGCTGGCCGCAGGTCTTTGGGCCCTTGCAGGCCATGATTCAAACCTTCGACCTGCCCGTGCCGCTACTGGCCGATCTGTTGGACGCTTTCACGCAAGACATCGTCAAAACCCGTTACAAAACCGGCTACGCCAACCACGCCGAGCTGCTGGACTACTGCCGCCGCTCCGCCAACCCGGTGGGCCGCTTGCTGCTGCACCTGTACGGAGTGCGTGACGAGCAAGCCATGCGCCGCAGTGACGACATTTGCACCGCGCTACAACTCATCAACTTCTGGCAAGACCTGAGCCTGGACATCCCACGTGGGCGCTACTACCTGCCCGAGCAAGATTGCGCCGCGCATGGCGTGAGTCTGGCCGACTTGCAGAGCTTGAAGCAAACCGAAGTCGCTACTAATTTGATAGCTTCTCACGCACATATTGCAAGAGCTATGATGCTAAATGGTCTTAATTTAGTGCACCAAATACCGGGTCGCGCTGGTTGGGAACTGAGGCTTGTGGTGCAAGGCGGTCTGCGCATTTTGGACAAAATCGAAGCTCTAAACTACGCCACACTCCAGCAGCGCCCCAAGCTCAGCGTGTGGGATGTGCCGGTGATGGTGTGGCGTGCGATCTGGATGTGACAATAAGGCAATGACCCCCGAACAATACGTCCAGCAAAAAGCAGCCGCCTCAGGCAGCAGCTTTTATTACGCCTTCCTCTTTCTGCCCAAACCCCGGCGCGCCGCCATCACCGCCTTCTACGCCTTTTGCCGCGAAGTGGACGACGTCGTGGACGAGGTGAATGACCCCAGTGTCGCGCGCACCAAGCTGGCTTGGTGGCAGGCCGAGGTGGACAAGTCTTTCGCAGGTTCGCCCACGCATCCGGTGATGAAGGCCATGATGCCGCTCGCCGCCGACTACAGCATCGAGGCTAGCCACCTGCAAGCCGTGATTGAAGGCTGCCAAATGGACTTGGAGCAAACCCGCTACCTCGACTTCCCCGGCCTACAGCGCTATTGCCATCTGGTGGCGGGCATCGTGGGTGAAGTGGCCGCACAAATTTTTGGCCAAACGCAAACCCAGACCATCGCCTACGCCCACAAACTCGGCCTGGCCTTCCAGCTCACCAACATCATCCGCGATGTGGGTGAAGACAGTTTGCGCGGGCGCATCTACCTGCCGGTGAGCGAATTGCAACAGTTTGATGTGAAGGCGCATGAAATTTTGAAGCGCACCTACTCAGACCGCTTCACCGCTCTGATGCAGTTCCAGGCCCAACGCGCCCACGCCCTGTACGACGAGGCCCTGGCCCTGCTGCCCGAAGCCGACCGCCGCACCCAAAAGCCCGGCCTCATGATGGCAAGCATCTACCGCACCTTGCTGCGTGAGATTGAGCGCGACAACTTCCAGGTGCTGCACCAACGCGTGAGCCTCACGCCGTTGCGCAAGCTGTGGCTGGCGTGGCGGGTGCAGGCTCTGGGGAAGATGTGAGGCGTGCGATGAGTTCCGAAGGTTCGCTCAAACCACCACCGTTCGGGCTGACCTTGTCGAAGCCTCTTAGACCTTCGACAAGCTCAGGGCGAACGGTTTTCCTCAATACGAATCCATGAAAGTCGCCATCATCGGCGCAGGCTGGGCCGGCATGGCGGCGGCAGTGGCGGCCACGAAAGGGGGGCATCAGGTCACGGTGTTTGAAGCCAGTCGTTCGCTGGGGGGCCGCGCTCGTGCGCTAGAGGCCAGCTTGCCCGGCGGCACGCGCGTGATGCTGGACAACGGCCAGCACATCCTGATCGGCGCTTACACCGACACGCTGTGCTTGATGCGTGAGGTGGGTGTGGATTTGGACAGGGCGCTTCTGCGCTTGCCCCTGAGCTTGCGCTTTCCCGATGGAACCGGCTTGCAATTCCCTTTGCTTCCTGCCCCCCTGCCCGTCTCGCTCGACGCCCTCATCGGCATCCTGCGCGCACGCGGATGGACATGGCGCGACAAGCTGGCCCTGCTGCATCTGGCGGGTCAATGGCAACGCAGCGGCTTTGTGTGCGATGCATCGCTAACAGTGGCCGAGCTGTGCGCCCCCCTCACCCCACGTGTGCGGCACGAGCTGATCGAGCCGCTGTGCGTGTCGGCTCTGAACACGCCTGCCCACCAAGCCAGCGCCACCGTCTTTTTGCGGGTGATGCAAGACGCGCTGTTTGGCGTGCTCGGTGGCTCACATCTGCTGCTGCCACGCGTCGATTTGTCAGAGTTATTCCCAGCCCCGGCGGCGCGTTGGCTGGCGCAACACGGCGGGCAAGTGAAGCTGGGGCACCGCGTCAGCGACTTGCGCGAGCAAGGCTCGCAGTGGGTCGTTGAAAATAACATCTTTGATGCCGTTGTGCTCGCAGTTTCGGCCTCCAATTCGGCTACAACCCTTTCAAATTTTGCACAAGCAGCTTCCAAATCTATAGCATTCCAAATGAGCGCATGGGCTGACATCACCCAGCGCCTGCACTTTGAAGCCATCACCACGGTCTACACTTGGTCTGCGCACGTCGTGCTTTCAGCACCGGTGCTGGCACTGCGCAGCGACGATCAAAACCCGGCTCAATTCGTCTTTGACCGGGGCCAACTCGGCGGCCCCAAAGGCCTACTGGCCTGGGTGGTGAGCGCCAGCACGGGCGAGCGCGATGCCCTGCAAGCGCAGGTGCTGCAACAAGCCCGCAGCCAACTAGGCCTAGAGTTGCAAGCGGTACAAACCGTGGTTGAAAAACGCGCCACCTTTGCCTGCACACCGAGGCTACAACGCCCGCCCACGGTCATCGCCCCCGGTCTGCTGGCCTGCGGCGACTATGTTGAAGGCCCTTACCCGGCCACGCTGGAAGGCGCGGTTCGCAGTGGGCTGGCGGCGGTCCAGCATCTCAATCCGTCGATGCAATGAGATGCGTTTAGGGCAGTCAACTGACAAAAAAGCCCTGCAATACAAGATCACAGGGCTCTTTAATAAACCTGGCATTGCCCGCCTAAACACGGTCTTTCGACTACATCGACGAAAGGTGTGTCATTGGCAAATCAATTTCCCCAGTTGGAATGCTTTTCGCAAATGGCGTTGGTGGCTGCTCCCTTGGCAGTTTCAGAAAATTTTGCCAAACCGCCTTTGAAATCATCAGGAGTTTCGTTCCACATGCAGGTGCAAAAAGCTTGGGCTTTATTCTGACCTCTCACGGGACTTGGCGCATCTCCGCCCTCATAGGTTTTGTTGGCGTACACAACACATGATGCGTACTGCCGGTCACCAGCGGGGGGAGCGTTGTAGTCATCCGCAGCCATTGCCTGGTGTGCAAAAGACAAAACAACTGACGAGAGAACGATAGCAAGTAATTTGTTCAAAGTGAATTCCCTTCAAAATGTTTAGAAACCAAGGAAATTTTAACCACCAAAACCATCAAGCCAGAACACTTCCAAATTCGAATTACGGAATGATTTGAAGCAACTCGCACAGCTGCCCCATATCCGCCACGCGGGCATGCGGCTTCGCCTCGTGTGTCCACACGCGATCATCCCGGTTCACCCACACCGTCTGCATGCCCGCGCCCAGGCCACCCAGCACGTCCAGCGCAGCATCGTCCCCCACGTGCAGCACCTCGTGCGGCGCCACGCCTGCCAAGTCAGCCGCCGCGTGAAAGATGCGCGCATCCGGCTTGCCCATGCCGAAGTCCTGCGCGCTCAAACCGGCCTTGAAAAACTCACCAATGCCGACCTGGTGCACGTCTGCATTGCCGTTGGACAGCGCCACCACGGGGAAATGCGCGGCCAACCACGCTAGCGCGGGTTTGGCATCGGCAAAGAAATCCACCCGCATGCGCTGTGCGATGAAGACGTCGTAGGCGGGCTCGGCCAGCGAGCTGTCCTCCCCCATGCGCTGCAAGGCCAGGCGAATCACCTCGCGGCGCAGCGTGCCCAGATCGTGGCCAATGTCGGGACGACTTTGCACCACCTCCTGGCGCAGGGCCAAGCGTTGCTCGGCATTGGCAAACACGAGTGCGGCCTTGGGTGCTTGCGGCGTGAGCCAGTTACTCAGCGCCGCTTCAGCCCGCTCAATGGCAGGCCAGATCGGCCACAGCGTGTCGTCCAAGTCCAAGGTGATGGCTTTGATTTTTTTGAGGTTCAACATAGGTGGGGGAGAATAGCGCATGCTCTTCAAACCCGAACCCCCCTTCACCCACGGCCAAGCGCCCGTCACCGCCATCCTCTTGTGCAATCTGGGCACGCCTGATGCGCCCACACCCGCAGCGCTGCGACGCTACCTGGGCGAGTTCCTCAGTGATCACCGCGTGGTGGAAATCCCCAAGGCGCTGTGGTGGTTGATCCTGCACGGCATCATCCTGCGACTGCGCCCGGCCAAGTCGGCCGCCAAATACGCCAGCATATGGACCAAGGAGGGCTCACCGCTCAAGGTCTGGACAGAAAAACAAGCCAAGCTGCTGCAAGGCTGGCTGGCGCAGCGCGGCCACAACGTGCAGGTGCGCTACGCCATGCGCTACGGCAGCACATCCATCGCCGAGCAACTCGATGCCCTCAAGGCCGCAGGTGCGACCCGCGTGCTGGTGCTACCCGCCTACCCGCAGTACTCGGGCACCACTACCGCCAGCATCTCGGATGCCATGGGCCAATGGGCCGCGCAGGTGCGCAACCTGCCCGAGCTGCGTTTTGTGAACCGTTATCACGACGACCCCGGCTACATCAGCGCGCTAGCCCAGCGCATCACCGCCAGTTGGCGCGCCAACGGCAAGCCCGATCAATTGGTGATGAGCTTTCATGGCGTGCCCGAGCGCACCCTGCATCTGGGCGACCCCTACCACTGCGAGTGCATCAAGACAGCCCGCCTGCTGGCGCAGCAACTTGGCCTGTCCAAAGACCAATACAAGGTCACCTTCCAGTCCCGCTTCGGCAAGGCCAAGTGGTTGCAGCCCTACACCGAGCCCACGCTGATTGCGCTGGGCAAGGCTGGTGTCAAACGCGTCGATGTGGTGTGCCCGGGCTTTACCAGCGATTGCCTGGAAACGTTGGAGGAAATCAACCAGGAAGCGCGCCACGCTTTTCTGGTGGCGGGCGGCAAAGAGTTCAACTACATCCCTTGCCTGAACGACAGCCCGGAGTGGATCACCGCGCTATGCGACATCTCACTGCAACACCTCTCAGGCTGGCCCACGCAAGCTGTGCCTGATGCGCAAGCCCTGGCAGCCTCCCGCGACGCGGCGCTGGCACTGGGGGCTAAGCAGTGACGAGGTGAGCGGGGAACACGAAAGCAACCTGGCTTATCACCTTGGGTTAGATGCCTCAATAACCAACGCAGATTCAAACCATGGACCAAGCACGCAACACCAAACTCACCCAAGTAGGCCCAGGCACGCCGGGCGGCGCTGTGATGCGCCAGTTTTGGCAACCCATCGCCTTGGTCGAGGAGTTTGACCCTGCGGTGAACCCCGCCATGCACCTACGCCCTCTCAAGGCGGTGCGCGCACTTGGACAAGATTTCGTCTTGTTCAAAGACATCAAACAAGGCGCTGATACCTACGCGCTGTTAGACCGCCACTGCGCGCACCGTGGCGCAGATTTGGCGTTTGCACGCTTCGAGACCGACGGCGATCAAGTGGGGATTCGCTGCCCTTTTCATGGCTGGAAATACGCTGGCGATGGCACCTGCCTGGAGACGCCCGCAGAGCCCACAGGCTCCACCCTGTGCCAACGCATACGCCAAGGTAGCTACCCCACCGCCGTGCATGCGGGCGTGGTGTTCGCCTGGTTGGGCGGCGCAGGCAGCACGCCACCGCTCTTCCCCAAGCTCGATTGCTACCAAGCTGCCGCCACCCACAGCTTCGCGTTCAAAGGCCTGTGGCAATGTAATTGGCTGCAAGCGTTTGAGGTGGGCATCGACCCGGCGCATCCGTCTTTTTTGCACCGCTTTTTGCACGACGTGGATTTGGACGACACCGGCAGCAACGCCGCAGGCAAACAGTTCAGAAGTGCGGCGGCAGGCCAGGTGGCGGGCGAGCGTTGGCCCATGTCGCGCGTGATGCGCGAGCTGTGCCAGCCGGTGATTCAAGTCGACCCCAAAGGCTACGGCATGCAGCTCACCGCCCTGCGGGCTTTAAACCCAGCCAGCGAAGACAAAAAAGTGACGCACAGCCGCACACACACTCGCATCACCCACGCCGTATTTCCACACACCTTCATCATCCCGCTGTCAGAGACCTTGTCCATCACGCAAATGCACCTGCCGGTTGACGACACGCACACCTATTG
>CANCAO010000070.1 GCA_947374105.1 Comamonadaceae bacterium
CCAGCAAACCGCACTGCTTGGCCGGCGCGACTCGACCCCGCAGCTGCCCACCCTGCAATGCCCCACGCTCATCCTGTGTGGCCGCCAAGACGGCTGGAGCCCCCCCGGCCAGCACCAGGCCATGCACCGCGCCCTGAGTCACTTGGGTCAGCAAGCCACCCTGCACATCATCGAAGACTGCGGCCACATGTGCACCATGGAGCAGCCGGGGGCGGTGGGGGATACGTTGGTTGAGTGGCTGCTACAAAAACAGTATTTGTAGCCTGTGAAATAAGGGCTTCAAGCCTTATTTACGTGCGATTTGATGGGCGTGTTTCAATCGGGTTGCACCAAAGCAGAGTGTTCGGCCGATGACAATGTGAGCCCGTGAAGGGCTAGCAGACGGCAATTTGCGCCAACAAATCCAGCACGCGCTCATTTTCTCCAATGGCGGGTTGGAGTGTGAAAGTGACGGCGGGGTGGCTGGCTTTCAGGCTGGCAATGATCACGGGCAGGTCTTCTCGTGCATGTTTGCCGACGCCCAAAAACATAGGGATGATCGTGATGGATTGCACACCTGACGCGATCATGTCTGCGGCACAAGTGGGCAAGCTGGGTTGCATTAACTCAAGGTAGGCGCAAGCTGTTGTGGTGTCAGGGGCTAACTTCTTTACGCGTTGGGCCACGGCCTCCATGGGTAGGCACCATAGGGGATCGCGAGAGCCATGGGCAAACAAAATAATGCCGAGAGGGGCGGTGTTGAAGTTCATCGTGACCTATCTTCTGATAACCAGCCAGCTAAAAGCGGCAAGTGAAAAAATCGAATAAATGATACCGGGTAATGCGGCTGTGAGCCAGGGTTGCCAGTGCTGCAATTCACCCACATAGCCAAATACATTGTTGAGAAAAAAGAAGCTGATACCCGCCATGACGCCGCCAAACACATAGACTGAAATCCCACCGTTGCGAAAATGCAGATAGGCAAATGGCAGGGCCAAGACGACCATCACCAGGCAGCTCAATGGGTAAAACACTTTTTTCCAGAATTCAATTTCATACCGTTCGGCCGACTGGTTGTTGGCGTTCAGGTGGCGTATGTACTGGAACAGATCGACGGTGCTCATGCGGTCAGGTCTGAGCACGGCGGCTGAGACCATCTCGGCTGTGATCTCTGTGGGCCAGCGGAACGAGGGAACCATGCTGCGCTCAACGTGGGCCGTGGCCACGCCTTGGGATGTGAATTCAGTGCGATAGGCCTGCGCCAGTTGCCAGGCATCTGCACTGCTGAATTGAGCCGTGGCTGCGTTCGTCATGGACACCAACAATCCCTGATTATCAAATTCAAAGATGCGTACGCCGCGCATGCTGCCGTCCGAGGCCAGCGCATTCACGTTGACCGAGAATTGGCCGTAGGCTTGTTTCTCACGCAGCCACGCCCCCGTTTGACCGACGGTGATATGACCTTCAAAACGGGCCTTGAGCAACTGAGCGGTGCGATCGGCCCAAGGTGCCAGATAGTCACCTATCAAGAAGGTCGTCATAACGAAAGTGATGCCTGCGACAAGCAGGGTGCGCAAGGCTCGCCAAGGCCCCAAGCCGCTGGTGCGAAGAATGGTGAATTCAGAACTTTGGGCCAAACGTGCCATCACAAAAATTGTGCCTATCAGTACCGTGATGGGCAGTAATTCATAAAGATGGTTGGGGATTAACAAGGCAACGTAGGTGGCGGCTTGTGGCAGTTGGTATCCAGCGCCCAGACCGGGTCGACCAATGGCGGGAAGTTGGTCTACAAAATCAAAAAATGTGAATAGTGCGAGAAAGCCAAGGGTCACAAAGACCACCGCAGAAAACACCTCTGCAAGAATTAAACGGCGGATGGTTCTCACGGCTTATGCCTTTTTGAGCGAGTGTACGTAAGCAGCATGCGTAAGTGCCAGTTGTTGTTTTGTTTTGCCAGCCACAGTAAACCGACAGCCATTGCTCCGCCATGCAGCAGCAGGTTGAAGCTCAAAAAGTTGATTTGTCCTGAGGCAATCCAGCTTTGCCCTAGGTTGAGCAGGTTGAGATAAACCTGAAACAAGAGCAGCGAAAAAATGAAGTTGCCAGAGCGTCCAACCCTGGGGTTAACACGCGAGGCCGTTAGCGCGAGAATCATCAGGTTGAGTGCAGCAAAAGAAAATCCAATTCGCCAAGAGATTTCACCTAGGTTGACGAGTGTGGGATTGAGCGCAAGATCAAGAAAGGATTGGGTGTTAAGTTGATGTTCTGCTTTGGCACCGAGCTGGTTTTCAGCAACGCGAATCGCATATTTAGCGAATTCACTGATCTTTACATCAGATTTTCCTAGGGTGTTTTCCAGTCGTTGACCGTTTTCAAGTACGAGAAAGCGGTCATTGCCGATGATCTCCGTATGACCCTTGCGGGCTGATGTCACGGTTTCTTTGCCTTGCTCAGTGGTGGCGACGAAGATGTTGGTGGCAGATTGTTGATTGAGTTGACTTTTTTCAACGAAAAAAACACGATTTCCACTGGCTGACTCTTGAAATTGTCCCGGTTGGACGCGTTCCAAATCGCCCCGGTTCTCATATTGAGATTTCATGTCTTCAATCTGCTGATTAGCCCAAGGCAAGGCAAAAATCGCCAACGCAGCAATGACCACAAGAATGGGCCAAGCAAAGCGCAACAGGGGTCTCAGCAAGCTGGACAGCTCAACGCCACTGGAGAACCAGATCACCATCTCGCTGTCACGGTATAGGCGTGAGAGGGTGGCAATCGTGGCGATAAACAGACCCATGGTCATGATGTTGGGCAAGAACGTGAGCACGGTGTAGCCCATGACCAGCATGACGTCCGAGGGGTTGAAGCTGCCACGTGAAGCCATGCCAAGGGTGCGAATCAGCGTCATGGTCATCACTACCGTGACCAGTACGATCATGGTGGCCACAAAGCTGCGGGCTAGTTCCTTGCGGATTGAGGAATGGAATAACATCGGTCAGAAGGAAAACCTTGATTATGAACTTTGAACTCAAAACTCTGGACCTGGCTGGTGCCGCTGCACTGAAAAGTGATGCGTTAATTGTGCTGGTGACGGCGAACTTTAAGCCCGGCAAGGATGAACTTTCGCTCCAGATGGCGCAGGCCATGAAGGCGGGGGACTTGCAGAGCAAGCCCGGAAAATCCCTGGCTTTGTATCGACCTGTCGGAGCGCACTGCGTGCGGGCTGTTTTTGTCGGCGCGGGCGAGGGCAGTGCCAAGCAGGTGCGACAAGCTATCGTGGCGGCTATTGGGGCGCTGCGGTCGGGCTCCACCGGTGAAAAGAAGGTGGTGCTTTGCTTTGCTTCGGACGCTAGCGCGCAGGCTGTTCACGCCGCCGTCCTAACGTTGGCTGAGGCCAGTTATGTCTACACCACCACCAAAGCCAAGGCCGCAGTGGAGGCTTGGACGCTCGGGCGTGTGACGCTGGGTGTGTCACTTGTTGCCCCAGTCAAGTCGGCCTTTACCCAGGCTGTTGCCACAGTAGCGGGTATTGAGATGGCGAAGGAGTGGGCCAATCGACCTGCAAATCACGCAACGCCAACTCTGCTGGCCCAAGCGGCGCGGTCACTCTCTCGTCTGCCCAAGATTACGTGCGAAGTGCTGGGGCCCAAAGAGGTGGCCCAACTGGGCATGGGTTCTTTTATGGCGGTGGCGCAGGGCTCAGATCAGCCGCTGCGCTTTATTGTGCTGAACTACAGCGGGGCGACCAAATCCCAGGCGCCCACGGTCCTGATCGGTAAAGGCATCACATTTGACACAGGCGGTATTTCCATCAAACCAGCCGCCGAGATGGACGAGATGAAGTACGACATGGCCGGAGCCGCCAGTGTGCTGGGCGTGTTTCGCGCGCTAGCCGAATTAAAGCCCGCCATTAATGTGGTTGGACTCATACCGACGTGTGAAAACATGCCCGGTGGCCGCGCCCTCAAGCCGGGGGATGTGGTGACCAGCATGAGCGGGCAAACCATCGAGGTGCTTAACACCGACGCCGAAGGGCGTTTGATTTTGTGCGATGCACTCACCTACGCCGAGCGTTTCAAGCCCCGTGCCGTGGTGGATGTGGCTACCTTGACGGGAGCTTGCGTTGTCGCCCTGGGTCATGTGCGCAGCGGGCTGTTTTCGACTAGTGATGTGCTGGCTGCACAGTTGGTTTCAGCGGGAGAGGTGTCGATGGACTTGTGCTGGCGCATGCCGCTCGATGACGACTATGCCGAAGGATTAAAGAGTAATTTTGCCGATGTGGCCAATATCGGAGGACGCATGGGCGGGGCCATCACGGCGGCCAAGTTTTTGCAGCGTTTTGCGGGAAAATTTGACTGGGCGCATCTGGATGTGGCGGGGACGGCCTGGAAGAGCGGCGCATCCAAAGGGGCCACAGGGCGACCGGTCGGCTTGTTGCTTGAATTTTTACTGGCCAGCCCAATGGCCAAAGTTGCCGTTAAATCCAGCCCGCGAAAATCAAGTCTTTCAAAAAAATAGTGCCATTGATGTTTGACCATGACCGAGGTTGATTTCCATTTCAACGTGCCTGACAAGCTGATTTATGCCTGTCGGTTTCTGCGCAAGGCGATCCATCGCGGTGTGCCTGTGGTGGTGTCCGCGCCCACACATGTTTTGAAACAACTTGACGTCTTGCTCTGGACTTTTTCAGTACATGAATTTGTGCCGCATGCCTTGGCGACCGATGAGGCTCATGTCAAGTCAGCATCCCCCGTTTTACTCTGTGAGTCAGTCACTGAGGCCTCTCACCGACAAGTCTTGCTCAATCTGGGTGACCCGGTTCCAACAGGGTTTGAGCAGTTCGAGCGCGTCATTGAGATCGTCAGCGAAGTCGATATGTCGGACCGCCAGTGCGCACGGGAGCGATGGAAGTATTACGCCAGCATCGATCTCAAACTCACGCGTCACGATATTGCCACCAAGAAAGCCACTCAATGACCCCCCCCTCGGCTACCCCTCCACGTTATTTGCCGACTTTGACCGAAGTGGTTAACTTGCCCCAGGCAAAGACCCTCACGCCCTTGAATGAGACTCATCAAGCTTCAATCGAGACGGCGCAGGACTTGGCCGACCGTATCATTCAACGCCTGATGCCTGTGATACAGATCAAGCTGCGTGAAATCGCAGCATCTGTCATCCATGAAGAAATCCGTTCGATGGAGCCGCGATTGCTACAAGAAATCGAGAAAATGGCCCGTCAAACGGTGACCCAGGCCTTGTCTCAGGATGTCGAGCTGAGCTAACCTGAAATTTTGATAGTGCTTACCCCAACCCTAAAGAGGAATCCATGAACGCCAAAACCATCACGCCGGTACTCACTTTGATCGCCGCAGCGGCCCTTTTGGTCGCTTGCGGCAAGAAAGAAGACGCTGCCGTGCCAGCTGCTTCGTCTGCACCCGCCGCAGCAGTGGTCGTCAAAATTGGGCACATCGCTCCATTGAGTGGTGCGATTGCCCACCTGGGTAAAGACAATGAAAATGGTGCCCGCATGGCTATTGACGAACTCAATAGCGCGGGTGTGATGCTCGACGGCAAGAAGATCACCCTGGAACTGGTGACGGAAGACGATGCCGCCGATCCCAAGCAGGGCACTGCGGTGGCTCAAAAGCTGGTTGATGCGAAGGTGTCGGGAGTCATTGGTCACTTGAACTCAGGCACCACCATTCCGGCCTCCAAGCTTTATAGCGATGCCGGGATTCCCCAAATTTCTCCCTCGGCTACCAACCCCAAGTACACGCGTCAGGGTTTCAAAACTGCTTTCCGCGTGGTGGCTGACGACGTGCACTTGGGCAGCACACTGGGCAAATATGCCGTGCAAACTCTCAAAGGTCAGTCCATTGCAGTGATAGACGACCGCACGGCCTATGGCCAGGGCGTGGCTGAGGAGTTCACCAAAGCCGCTGAGGCGGCGGGTGCCAAGGTGGTGGCCAAAGAGTTCACCACCGACAAGGCCACCGATTTCAATGCCATTCTGACCACCATCAAAGGCAAGAAGCCGGATGTGGTGTTCTTCGGCGGGATGGACGCCGTGGCGGGCCCCATGCTAAAGCAAATGAAGTCCTTGGGCATCAAGGCCAAGTTCATGGGCGGCGACGGCATTTGCACGACCGACCTTATCAAGCTTGCTGGTGATGCCCTGGGCGATGAGCAGGTGTTTTGCGCTGAAGCCGGTGGCGTGGAAGGCGAAGCCAAAGCGGGCATGGATGCCTTCAAAGTCAAGTACACCGCCAAATTCAGCTCTGACGTGAAACTGTACGCCCCGTACGTGTATGACGCCGTCAAGGTCATGGTGGCTGCCATGGTCAAAGCCAACTCCTCAGACCCCGCCAAATACTTGCCTATGCTGGCAGCCACCGCTGATTACAAGGGCGTGACTGGCCCCATCGGTTTTGATGAAAAAGGCGATATCAAGAACGGCGCTTTGACTTTGTTGACCTACAAGGGCGGTCAGCGGGTTGAACTGGCTGTGGTGCGCTGATTAGCGATCTGTCTTTAGCTTCGAGCTTTTTTTGCCGCGTTTAAGTAGGCTAAAATACGAGGCTCTGGAGAGGTGGATGAGCGGTTTAAGTCACACGCCTGGAAAGCGTGCGAAGGGTTATACCTTCCGCGGGTTCGAATCCCGCCTTCTCCGCCAAGACTTGATGCCCCTCATGGGAAACTATGAGGGGCATTATTTTTACCCCTCCGACGGTCCATACTGATCGCACAGAAGAGGAGATTCAATGCTTGTCAAAAAGATCTGCTTCGGGCTCATGCTTAGCACCATCGGGTTGATGGCTGCACATGCGCAAAATACGGCGACCAATTTTCCTGGCAAATTGATCAAAATCATCGTGCCGTATCCCCCGGGG
This sequence comes from Comamonadaceae bacterium, assembly GCA_947374105.1. Lineage (GTDB taxonomy): Bacteria > Pseudomonadota > Gammaproteobacteria > Burkholderiales > Burkholderiaceae_C > CANCDA01. Next base: position 6,867 of record CANCAO010000070.1, read on the forward strand.
GGCACGGCCGATATGTTGCCAAGGATGATTGCGGAGAAATTGCCAGCGATCCTCGGCCAGTCGGTCATCGTCGAAAACCGTGCGGGAGGGGGTGGCAATATCGGCGCCGAGTTTGTTGCTAGGTCAAACCCCGATGGCTATACGCTGTTGGCCGCGCCACCTCATCTGTTGACCATCAACCATCTGATCTACAAGCTGTCTTTTGATCCGAGCGCGTTGAGCCCGGTGTCGATCATCGCTTCATATCCCAATGTCCTGCTGGCATCCCCGACGCTGCCCGCCAAAAATATTCGGGAGCTCATCGCACTGGCCCAAGCCCGGCCCCAGCAGCTTAATTTCGCATCACAGGGAAATGGTACCAGCACCCACCTGACCGCTGAGCTGTTCAAGTCCATGGCCAAGGTAAGCATGCTGCACATCCCCTACAAAGGCACGGCGCCAGCGATTGCCGACTTGACGGGCGGTCATGTAGACGTCATGTTTGACAACCTGATCACCGCCATGCCACTGATCAAAGGCGGCCGGCTAGCACTTCTGGGCGTGGGCAGCGCGACTCGCGTCGACGTGTTTCCTGATGTTCCCGCGATTTCTGAAATTCTGCCAGGCTTCCTGTCTGAAACCTGGATGGGCATCGTGGCACC
>CANCAO010000071.1 GCA_947374105.1 Comamonadaceae bacterium
CCGGATGACTATGAGAGCAGCGTGTTACAGCCATTTTTAGAGGTCATGGTGCAGGAAATTAGTCGTGCATTGCAGTTTTTCTTTACTAGCACGCCTCACAACAAGGTCGACTATGTGATGTTGGCTGGCGGTGCCGCTGCTTTAGCCGGTTTGACCGAAGCGGTGGAGCATCAGACCTCGTTTGCCTGTCGATTGTTGAATCCGTTCGAAGGTATGGAAATGGGTAGCGGGGTTCATCTGAAAAAAATGAAGCGCGAAGAATCCTCATATTTGACTTCTTGTGGGTTGGCCATGCGGAGGTTTTTGCAGTGATTCTGATCAACCTGTTGCCGCACCGAGCTGTTGCACGCAAAAAACGACAAGATGTTTTAAACCTGTCTTTGGCACTATCTGCATTGATCGGCGGTTTGATTTCAGGGGTGATTTTCCTGTGGTATCAAGGTCAAATCGATAGCCAGCAAGACCAGAATTTAATCCTGGAAAAGGAAATCAGGCTACTTGATAGTCAGATTAAAGACATCGCGGGGCTTGAGGCTGAAATTACCGCACTGCGTGCTAGGCAGCAAGCGGTTGAGAATTTGCAAGCTGATCGGAATCTGCCAGTACATCTGTTGACAGAGTTGGTCAATCAGCTTCCTGACGGCGTCTACATCAGCAGTATGAAGCAGGACAATCAAACTGTCATGCTTCAGGGCGTGGCTCAGTCCAGTGAGCGTGTTTCAGAGCTCCTTCGGAACCTATCCGCTAATACCCCTTGGTTTGCAAAGCCTGAATTGATTGAAATCGTGGCTGGCAGCATAACTTTGGGCGCGCGCGATCAGCGACGAGTCGCCAATTTCAACATTCGTGTGCACCTCGTACGCTCTAGCGAGCTACAGAAAACTACCCAAGGTGTGGTTGGGACCGCGGGCATCCCATCACCTGTAAATAAATAACAGGGCTGCATCATGGCAATCTCATTTTCCGCATCTAGCTTCGCTGAACTGAAAGAGCGGGTTCAAGGGCAATTCAGCAATTTGGACACCAAAAACCCTGCCACATGGCCAGCAGTGCCACGTAACGCACTGTTCATTTTGGTGGTTACTTTGGTGGTAATGGCACTTTGGTTTTTATGGTTAAGCGGTTCAGATGAGGCGCTTGAGGCTGAGCGCACCAAAGAAACCCAGCTGCGTGAAAGTTATAAGACTAAATTAGTCAAGGCCGTGAATTTGGATGCACTCACCAAGCAGCGTGAACAAGTGCTGCAGTACGTTACTCAATTGGAAAAACAACTGCCCAGTAAAGCGGAAATGGATGCGTTGCTCTCAGACATTAACCAGGCCGGTCTCGGGCGAAGCTTGCAGTTTGAACTGTTTCGACCAGGTCAGGTCGAGGTTAAAGACTATTACGCTGAGTTGCCTATTGCCGTGCGTGTTACAGGTCGTTATCACGATATTGGGGCTTTCGCAGCGGATATAGCCAATCTTTCTCGTATCGTGACGTTGAATAATTTGACCATCATTCCCGGCAGGGATGGCGCTTTGAATCTGGACGCCACGGCAAAAACGTTCCGCTACTTGGCAACCGATGAAGTTTCCGCGCAGCGCAAAGCAACTACAGGCAAGGGCGGTGCGAAATGAGAGGGCACTCTTTTTTGACGATGGTGTTAATGCTTGTTGCATTGGTGGGGTGCAGCTCATCAAACGAGGATGAACTTCGACAATGGCTAACCGAGCAAAGAAATCAAACCCAACCTCGAGTGACACCGCTCGCTGAGCCCAAGCAATTCAAGCCTGAATCGTATGCCCAAGCTGCATCGGTGGAGCCGTTTAGCAAAGAAAAACTGGCGCAAGCGCTCAAGCGTGATTCTGCCCAGACGTCTTCCAATGTGGCGTTAATTGCGCCTGAATTGGCTCGGCGCAAGGAAGCTTTGGAAGGCTATCCACTGGACACGATGGTAATGGTGGGTAGTCTTACAAAAGAAGGGCGTCCTGTGGCCTTGATCAAAGTCGATACTTTGCTGTATCAGGTTCGACCCGGTAGCTATCTCGGGCAAAACTACGGTCGTGTGATGAAAATCTCGGAAACTGAAATCACGCTGCGTGAAATTGTGCAAGACGCTGTAGGTGAGTGGGTTGAACGCCCCTTTTCCTTGCAATTGCAAGAGAGGTCGAAATGAAAAATTCAATGGCTCAGAAGGCGAAATCTATGTGTCAGCGTGCTTTTCTTTCATTTGCCTTTGCTGTGGCGAGTGTCTCGTCTTATGCGCAAATCGCCATCGAATCTGTAACCGGATCCACCCAGGGAGGTGTTGAGGTGGTGAAGATTGACCTCTCACAAGCCCTGAGTGCATTACCGAGTAGTTTCTCAATTCAATCTCCAGCTCGGATTGCATTGGATTTTCCTGGTGTGTTCAATGCCATGGGGCGGTCTACGGTCGATATCAATCAAGGCAACTTGAAGTCTGTCAACGTGGTGCAGGCGGGGGACAGAACGCGTGTGGTGGTAAACCTAAAGCAAGCCGCAAATTTCAAAGCTCAATTGCAGGGCAAATCTTTGGTGTTGGTATTGGATGCTGTAGTCGCTAAAAGTATTGAAGCTGTTGTGGCCCCCGTGTTTGCGGAAAATAAAAACAGGGACACCTTGCCGATCAAGGATCTGGATTTTCGGCGTGGATTGAATGGAGCGGGACGTGTCGTGGTGTCTTTGCCCAACAACCAAGTGGGTGTTGACATTCGCCAGAGCGGTCAGAAGCTGATTGTTGAGTTCATGAAGTCCACTTTGCCTGAAGGACTGAAGCGGCGATTGGATGTGGCGGATTTTGGAACACCGATCCAAAATGTAACCACATTCCAAGTGGGTGATCGTGTTCGAATGGTGATCGAGCCGCAAGGCACTTGGGCGCATAGCGCTTATCAGAGTGATGAGCAGTTTGTCGTGGAGGTTAAGCCTGTTCGGGTGGACGCAACCAAATTGACACAAGGGCAGGGCTATAACGGTCAGAAGTTGTCGCTCAATTTCCAAAACATAGAAGTTCGCTCTTTGTTGCAAGTGATAGCTGACTTCACGAATTTCAACATTGTGACGTCTGACTCAGTGTCCGGCGCAGTTACGTTGCGCTTGCAGGATGTGCCTTGGGATCAGGCCTTGGACATCATCATGCAGGCCAAAGGACTGGGCATGCGCAAAAACGGCACTGTGTTGTGGATTGCGCCTAAAGATGAAATTATTGCCAAAGAAAAACTTGATCGTGAGTCGGTCGTGGCAATGGAGGGCCTGGAGCCACTAACAACTCAGTCCTTTACATTGAATTATGCAAAAGCGCTTGATGTTCAGCGTGGTCTGATGGGCGTTGGGTTGGTAGCTGTTCCTGGGGCGGGTGGGGCAGGCCCCTCATCGAGAATTCTGAGCCTTCGTGGAAGCGTGATTGCCGAAGCGCGAACCAACCAATTGTTTGTGACAGATATAGGCAGCAAACTTGAGCAAGTCCAGCAGCTTATTGCCAAAATTGACATTCCTGTGAGGCAAGTGTTGATTGAGGCTCGGATTGTGGAAGCCTCAGATACGTTTGGAAAATCTTTGGGTATCAAGCTGGGTGGTGCGGATTTGCGTGCTCAAAATGGCGGCGATGGGGGTTACCAGCTTGGGGGGGGTAATAGCGTTGCTTTCGGAACGAGCTACGCCAATGCGGTTGCGACGAGTGGTGCGGGCGGGACGGTTGACATGGCCAGTAATTTTGTGAATTTGCCAGCCGTCGGACAGGGGGGCTACAACCCGGCAACCTTTGCGCTGTCTATCTTTAGCTCAGCAGCCAATCGATTCTTGAATTTGGAGATATCTGCACTCGAAGCTGACGGTAAAGGCAAAGTGGTGTCAAGCCCGCGCGTGGTTACGGCCGATAAAGTCAAGGCCGTGATTGAGCAAGGAACTGAGTTGCCCTATCAAGTGGCTTCAGCCAGTGGTGCGACATCTATTGCGTTTCGTAAAGCTAACTTGATGTTAGAGGTCACGCCCCAGATCACACCTGAAGGTAGCGTCATTCTGGAGCTGGACATTAATAAAGACACCGTGGGTCAGTCCACCGCAGCGGGTTTTGCCATCAACACCAAGCACGTTAAGACCCAAGTGCTTGTCGAAAATGGCGGTACTGTCGTGATTGGTGGGATTTTCGAACTCACAGAAGTGACTGGCCAAACCAAAGTGCCGTTTTTGGGTGATTTACCGGTGTTGGGTAATCTCTTCAGGAGTTCGTCGGTAACAAAGAACAAACAAGAGATGCTGATATTCATTACTCCAAAAATGATCGCTGATCGTGTTGCGGCTCAATAGAGTCCAGTATTTCAAAATCTAGACAAGACGAGATAAATAATGCGTAAATTACTGAAGAGCTTGGCGGCGGCTATTTTGGTGGCGTCCTTGGTGGCTTGTGGCGGCGGCGGGGGAAGTGCAGGGACAACGACAGGTAGTTCGGGCACCAGTGCTACTGCCGCTGCCGCTGCCGCCGCAGCGGCAAGCGCAATACCTAAACTAACATTGGAATTGACGGACAGCGCGGGCACAGTTCAAGCCATAAACGCGGTGACAAGTGGGGGTTCTTTTTTCATCAGAGCGACTGTTGTGGACGCTGCGGGTGTGGCGGTACCCAATACACTGGTCTCTTTAACAACGGATAGCACCATAGGAACACTGGCGTCCGCTGCGGTTTTGACTAATGCCGCTGGCGTGGGAAGAGTTCAAATTTCGCCAACCAGTTTGACAGTGGCCAATGCAGCGCAACTCTCAGCGCAAGCCACAGTCAACACTAAAGTTTTAACGGCCACTTTGAATTATCAAACCAGCGCAGCTAATGTCGCGATTGGGGTGGTAAGTGCGAGTCCTAACTCAATTTCAGCTTTGCAGTCGACTGCGGTGACCGCTAGTGTCTCTGTCAACGGCTTGGCTGCAACGGCGGGACAGGTCTCGGTTACATTTTCGGCCAGTTGTGGGACGTTTAGCCCTGCAACAGCGACTACCTCCAGCGCTGGCGTAGTCAATTCAACCTACCAATCAACATCGGGCTGTTCTGGTGCTGTGTCTGTCACGGCATCTGCCCCAGGTGCTAGTCCTTCAGTTGGGTCAATCACGGTAGCTGCAGCTCAAGCGGCTAATATTCTGTTTAGCTCGGCAACACCAGCCTCGATTGTTGTTTCAAGTGCAACGGGCATCAAGCAATCAGCGATTAAATTCAAAGTAGTGGATGGCGGCGGTACTGGCATGGCTGGGCAAAGCGTCACGTTTAGTTTAGATGCCCAGTCCAGTGCGGCAGGTGTTACTTTCAACGTGGGCGGGGCGCTGACGGCTGCCAATCAAAGCGTATCCACCGATAGTTCTGGATTTGCGACTGTCATTATTCAGTCAGGCACCCTGCCGACGCCTGTGATTATTAAAGGCTCATTGACAGCATCAATGCTTGCCTTCTCTTCGGGAATTGTGGTCACATCCGGCAAGGCTAGTCAGAATAACAGCTCATTGAGTGCGACCAAGCTGAACATTGAAGGGCTAAACTTCGACGGTGTGCAGACGGTATTGACGATGCGCGCCTCTGACCGACAAGGCAATCCCATCCCAGCCGGAACGGCCGTCACCTTTGTGGCTTCCCATGGCACCATTCAAGGCTCATGTCTAACGGATGCTAACTCTGGTTGTAGCGCGACATACACCAGTTCAGGGCAAAGACCTGCCAGTGGACTAGTGCAGATACTGGCCTATATGGATGGTGAAGAAAGCTTTGTGGATAGTAATGGAAATAACATATGGGAGAGCGGAGAAACCTTTTACGACATGGGTGTCGCTTTTCGGGACGATAACAATAACGGCAGCAGTGACGTGGGTGAGCAGACTTACCCAGGTGGGCAATCGGGTAACGTGTCGTGTGCTTCCAATCTTTTTGCATTCCCTTCGGTGACTAATACTTGCGACGGAACGTGGAGCAGCTCAATTCGTGTACGAAGGTCTTTGATTCTTGGTTTATCTCCTGCTTCAGCCAACATCACGCTTGTAGGCATCGCAACAAGTAATGGTTTTACTGTGAACATCGCAAGTTCTAGCAATCCAGCAGTTGGCATGTCTACAGGAAGTACAGTGTCGGCTTCAGTGGGGGCTGACCCTGCCGCCACTCCGAATTGTGCGGTGAAATCTGTTACACCGACTCAGATCCAAAATTCGGCCTTTGCTGGAAATCACACGGTTCAACTTAACAATGGTTCCACTTGTTCTGGTGCAAGGATTGATGTGAAAGTGACGAGTTCCGCCGGTACAGATACCATAGTGGGCTTCCTTATCCCTTGATAGGTCTCGTAAGTCTCATCGGCCTGCCCGGCTCCGGCAAATCCACAGTCGGGCGTCAACTCGCACGCCGCTTGCAACTGCCTTTTATTGACTCTGATCACTGGATTGAAGCTCAGCTGGGTTGCTCTATCCGCGAGTATTTCGAGCGAGAGGGCGAGGCCTCTTTCAGGGATGTTGAAGCGCAGGTGATTGACGAGTTAACGCAAGGCCCGCCAGGAATTTTGTCCACCGGCGGGGGTACAGTATTACGGGCAGAGAATCGAACGAACTTGCAAACGCGTGGCAAGGTGATTTATCTGAAGTCTTCCCCGGATGAGCTGTTTCGCCGATTACGGCATGACACCCAGCGGCCCCTGCTCCAAGTGGCCGACCCGCTTCAGCGATTGCGCGATCTTTATACGGTTCGTGACCCTTTATACCGGCAGACCGCGCATTTTGTGATTGAGACCGGGCGACCTTCCGTGGCCTCCTTGGTCAACATGATTTTGATGCAGCTTGAATTGGCTGGGGATATTCCCCAGGCGAACTGAGGGGGAACACTCTCGCATGTGTGTCACCTTTGTGTGGGCGGCTGATCAGCGAGTGGCCTAAACTCCATGGCTATGCATGAAATTTCACCCCCCCCATTGCACACGACTGGTCGAATTGACATTGATCTGGGCGAGCGTAGTTACCCCATCATCATTAGCGGCGCTTTAATTCAAGCGTCACAAACCTTCGCTGATTTGCCCAATGCAACGCAGGCGCTGATTGTTTCCAATACTACGGTCGCACCCTTGTATGCCGAAACACTCAAAATCGCGCTGCTCCAGCATTACCCCAAGGTGCACGTACTGGCGTTGCCAGACGGTGAAGTCTTCAAGACGTGGGAGACGCTTAATCTGATTTTCGATGTGCTACTGCAAAACGAGTGTGACCGTAAAACCGTGCTGTTTGCCCTCGGTGGTGGTGTTGTCGGTGACATGACGGGATTTGCAGCCGCCAGCTATATGAGAGGCGTGCCATTTGTGCAAGTGCCCACTACGCTATTGGCGCAGGTGGATTCTTCAGTTGGCGGTAAGACAGCCATCAACCATCCGCTGGGCAAAAACATGGTTGGGGCGTTTTATCAGCCCTTGCGCGTGGTGTGTGATTTGGACACGCTCAAAACATTACCTGCGCGTGAACTCAGTGCCGGACTGGCC
>CANCAO010000072.1 GCA_947374105.1 Comamonadaceae bacterium
GGTGCTCGCGTTGTGGGTGATGTCTCAAAGGCCAATGGACTTGATCCCTACGGCCAGGCAGGCCTGGGCTTTGGCGGCCTTGCTTAGCAGTGGCATGGGGCTGATGCAGTATTTCGGGGCTGTCGCAGGGCTGTCACCCTGGGTCAACATCACACCCTTGGGCGAAGCCTTCGCCAACCTGCGTCAACGCAACCAGTTTGCATCGCTGACCAACATCGGCTTACTCGCCGTTTTAGGGTGGGCTGCACAAGTGCACAGGCTCACAACAAATAGACGCTGGGTCACAGGGTTGATGCTTAGCGCTGTGTTGCTGGCCCTGGGTAACGCCGCCTCGTCATCGAGAACGGGCTTGGTGCAACTGGGCTTGATCGCCGTGATGGCGTGGTGGTGGCATCGTCAATCACCCCACCTATCCACGCCCTTGGTTCGCCGTCTGTTACTGAGCGCTGTATTCAGCTACCTGCTGGCGGCTTTGGTACTGCCGGTGATGGTGGGACAGGCCTTGGGCGGTGGCATTTTTGCCCGTCTGCAAGACGGGGGGGCAGCCTGTTCCAGTCGCATGGTTTTATGGTCAAACGTGCTTCAGTTGATCGCTCAAAAGCCTTGGCTCGGCTGGGGTTGGGATGAGCTGCGTTATGCCCACTTCATCACCTTGTATGAAGGCCCGCGCTTTTGCGAAATCATGGGCAACGCGCACAACCTGCCCCTGCATCTGGCCGTGACCTTGGGGCTGCCTGCGGCCTTGCTCCTGTGTGGCGGTGGGACTTGGCTGGTGTGGCGTGCCAAGCCCTGGCAAGAGACCGATGCAACGCGGCAAATGGCTTGGGGGGTGCTGGCGGTGATAGGGCTGCACAGCCTGCTGGAATACCCGCTGTGGTACGGGCCGTTTCAAATGGCGGTGGGGCTTTGTCTGATGCTGCTGTGGGTGCCACGGGCGCAAGTCAAACCGATTCCAGGATCGATGACAGACCTGGAAAATATGCAAAATCGACCTGTAGACCAATCAATGCGTGCATGGGCAGCTACCATTTTACTAGCGGCCATGGGCTACGCTGCGTGGGACTACCATCGCATCAGCCAAATCTACTTGCCCGTCGCACAGCGTTCAGCGGCGTACAAAGACAACACCTTGGAGAAAATCCACAGTTCCTGGTTATTTCAAAACCAGGTGCAGTTTGCCGAACTGACGACCACGCCGTTGACACGGGATAACGCCATGCAGCTCAACGCTTTGGCGCATGGTTTGTTGCATTACTCGCCGGAAGCCCGTGTGGTGGAGAAGTTGATTGACAGTGCTCGGCTGCTGGGGCGCGAGGATGAAGCGCAGTTCTTTGCTTTGCGTAACCGTGCGGCCAGCCCTAAGCCGCCACAAAACTGCCCGACTTGCCCCCGTGCTTCTCCAGCAAGGTGATGCCTGTCATGGTCATGCCTCGGTCCACGGCCTTGCACATGTCGTAGATGGTCAGCAGGGCAACCTGCACTGCGGTCAGGGCTTCCATCTCCACGCCGGTGGGGCCGACGGTTTCGACCGTGGCCGTGCAGCTCACATGAGGGGGCTGGCTGGGCGTGGCGTGGTGGGTTGCAAACGCCAGCGCCACGCGGGTCAGTGCTAACGGGTGACACAGGGGAATCAGGTCACTGGTTTTCTTGGCGGCCTGAATGCCAGCGATGCGGGCAATGCCGATGACGTCGCCCTTTTTAGCTGTGCCGGATTCGATCAGGGCCAGCGTAGCAGGCAACATCTCAATGCGACCGGTAGCAATACCAATGCGGTGGGTGCTGGCCTTGGCGGCCACGTCCACCATGTGAGCCTGACCTTGGGCGTCGAAGTGGGTAAGTGAACTCATGTAAAAATCAGATATGAAGTTTGGCTTGATAGGCGCATCGCAACGCGACGCGCACGGTTCAGAGCGCATGGATAACCGGTCACGGATTATGACCATCATACGAGGATGATAAAAATGGCCTTGATTGTCTGGAGGGATCGACTGCGTGCCAGCGGCATCCACCTCGTTATAAGTTTGGGTATTGCACTGCTGGCGGCGTTCCTGGTGTTTGGACTCTGGTATCCCTATCCTTACCGTGAAATTTCGGGTGGGCGAGAGTTATTTTTGATCGTCGTGGTGGTTGACGTGATGCTCGGCCCCTTGATCACGCTAGCGGTCTTCAATCGTGCAAAACTCAAAGCTGAGTTGCGCCGTGATCTGGCCATGGTGGGCCTGATTCAGCTGGCCGCGCTGGGCTATGGCCTGTGGACGGTGTTTGTAGCCCGACCCGTGCACCTGGTGTTCGAGTACGACCGTTTTCGCGTGGTGCATGCCGTCGATATTCCCCCTGAATTGATGCAAAAAGACCGATCTGGAGTTGAGGTCTTGCCACTGAACGGACCTACTTTGTTGGCTTTGCGCCCGTTTCGGGATAGCAACGAGCAAATGGAGGCCACGATGACTGCGTTACAAGGCTTCTCGCTGGGCGCTCAACCTCACCTTTGGCAGCTTTATTCAGAGGCCAAACCCCAAGTGCTGCAAGCCGCCAAACCCGTCTTGACGCTGATGACTCGCTTCCCGACCGAGGCGGCACGGATCAATGCTGCCGTGGCTCAGACCAGGTTGCCTATAGCGGCGCTGGTCTATCTGCCCTTGATCAGTCGTCAGGTGGCGTGGACCGTGCTGCTTGATCCCGTCACGGCGGAGCCCTTGGCTTATTTGCCGCTGGATTCGTTTTAAACCGTTAAGCCATCACTTGAGTTGTTCTGTCCAATCCCCATACTCGACCACAGCGCCGCGAGCAAAATCAGCGCACCGCCACCCAAGGTTTGCGCCGTCAACGCACCCGCACCCAGCAGCACGGCCGAGGCGCTGGCAAACACCACTTCGGTCAACATGACGAGTGATGTTGTGCTCGCGCTCAGACGCGCTGCGCCATATTGCAGGGCCAGGTTACCCGCCAAAAATGCCAGGCTGAGCAGCACGGCAATAAGCACCCAAGCCGTGGTTGGGGTGGGCGGTGCATTCAACACGCCCAGGCCCATACCCGTCAAGGCTGCTGCCGTGGCGGCAATGACACCGCCCGCAAACATGGCCAGGATACGTGTGGACTCGGGCGTGTGGTGGAGTTTGCGCAGCAAAATATTGGTCAGGGCAAAACAAAAACCTCCCAGGATGGCCAGCCAATCCGTCAGGCCCTCGGGCACGGGCCACGGCGAGTTGGCGGTTTTAAGCACCAGCACCAGGCCCATCAGCGCCAGTGCGAGGCGCAGTAAAGACGCCCGATTAGGTCGCTCACCCAGCAGCGGCCAGGCCAGCAACATGACCCAGACCGGCATCAGATAAAACAGCAGCACTGCACGTACTACGTCGCCCTGAGTCACCGCCCAGTTGAAGCCCACATTGGTCAAGCCGGAGGCGAGTGCCAAGCCCCACAGCCAGGGCGTCTTGGCCAAGCCACGCCAGGCATTGGGCCGTACATAGAGCAGGCAGACCAATGAAAAGATGAAGACAATGGCCGTGGCCCACAAAGGGTGCAGACCGTGTTGTGCCAGCGCGCGCAAGGGCCACCAAGATACGCCCCAGATTAGCGCGTTGAAGACCAGGGCCAGGGCGGCCAGTAGAGCGGGGCTCCAAGGGGCGCGCATGCCGCCTCAACCGTGCAAGTTATCGCTGCGGGCAATGTTGAGCAAGTGTTCGACTTCTTCGGCGTCGTTAATGCAGTTGCGTGCGTGCCAGCGTTTGATAACCCACATGAACCCGGCCACAACAACCCCAAAGGCCGTGATAGCCCCGAACGCCGATAGGCCCATGCCGGTGGACAGGCTGTAGAACGCGCCCAAACCGAGGATGCAAGCTTGCTCATTGAAGTTTTGCACGGCGATGGAGCGACCTGCACCCATCAGGTTATGGCCCCGGTGTTGCAGCAAAGCGTTCATGGGCACCACCAAAAAGCCACCCAAGCCACCCAGCAACACCAAAAACGGCGCGGCCACCCAGACGTTGGTGATGAAGTTAAGCAAAATCACCAGCACCCCCATGGCGATACCCAGGGGCATGACCAGTGTGGCATGTTCCAGCTTCATGCGTATGGACGCCACCACAGCACCGACCGCTGTGCCAATGGCCACAACACCGACCAGCGACGACGCCTGTGTCACGCTGTAGCCCAAGGCCGCAGCGGCCCAGGCCAGCACGATGTAGCGCAGGTTGCCGCTCACGCCCCAAAACAACGTGGTGGTGGCCAGGGAAATTTGGCCTAACTTGTCGCGCCAGAGACGGGAGTTACAACTCCAAAAATCGGGCAACAGTTCCAGCAAGCGGGTGGGCATGGGGCGCATTTCAACCCCGGTGTGAGGAATGCGGGTATTGAACCAGGCTGCCAGGATGTAGATAAAAATCAGTACGCTGATGGCAGCCTCGGGCGCGGTGTCAACACTGGTGGTGATCAAGGGCAAGTCAATCGACAAAAGCATGCTGGAGACGTGAAGCCCCACCAATTGCCCACCCAGCAGCACACCCAGAATGATGGAGGTGATGGTCAGTCCTTCAATCCAGCCATTGGCTCGCACCAGTTGAGAGGCGGGCAGCAGCTCGGTCAGGATGCCGTACTTGGCGGGGGAGTAAGCCGCTGCACCCAGGCCGACGATGGCATAGGCCATGAGCGGGTGCGAGCCAAACAACATCATCAAACAGCCCACGATTTTGATGCTGTTGCTATACAGCATGACCTTTCCCTTGGGCTGCGAGTCGGCGTAGGCCCCGACGAAGGGCGCGAGGATCACGTAGAACAGGGCAAACATGGGCACCAGTGCTGCCTGTTGCCACTCGGCGGCCCCACTGCTGCGCAGCAACTGCACGGCACCAACGAACAAAGCGTTGTCTGCCAGCGAGCTGAAAAACTGCGCTGACATGATGGTGAAAAAGCCACGTTTCATTGTTGGTCAATGGCCTTCAGTGTGACTGACGGCAGAGTATTTGTAATGAGAATCCAAACGACAACGGGTTATAGCATGCCCGTCCCTGTCAAAATCAAGGGCATACCCTGCTTAACTCACTCGCCATGCCCCGTCCCATTCAGGCCACCATCCACACCGAGGCGCTTCGCCATAACCTCATGCGCGTTCGCCAAAGTGCGCCTGACGCGCGCGTCTGGGCCGTCGTCAAAGCCAATGCCTACGGCCATGGTCTGGCGCGTGTGTTTGAGGGGCTGCGCGGGGCTGACGGTTTTGCCTTGCTGGATTTGAATGAAGCAGCTGTGTTGCGCGAGCTGGGCTGGCGTGGCCCGATACTGTTGCTCGAAGGCGTGTTCGAGCAGCGCGACTTGGAGCTGTGCTCGCGTCTGGGCTTGTGGCACACCGTGCACTGCAACGCGCAGATCGACATGCTGGCCACGCACAAGACCCATGTTCCGCACCGCATCTTCCTCAAGCTCAACAGCGGTATGAACCGCCTGGGTTTTGCCCCCACGCAATTCCGTGCCGCCTGGGCGCGGCTTAACGTGCTGCCGCAGGTGGAAGAAATCTCGCTGCTCACGCACTTTAGTGATGCCGATGGGGGCTCCGGCATTGCGCCGCAATTAAGCGTCTTCAACCACATCACCCAAGACCTGCTGGGGGAGCGTTCATTGAGCAACAGCGCGGCCATCCTTCGCCACATGGGTGGCAATGAAGCCAGCCTGAGTTCCGACTGGATTCGCCCTGGCGTCGTGCTCTATGGGGCCTCACCCGACCACCCCGAACACAGCGCCGCCGACTGGGGCCTGCAACCCGCCATGAGCCTGCGTTCACGCATCGTGGCCACACAAACGCTGGCCGTGGGCGACACGGTTGGCTACGGCTCCACCTACCAAGCCCCCGTGGCTATGCGCATCGGCGTGGTGGCTTGCGGCTATGCCGATGGCTACATGCGCAGCAGTGCGCCACAAGGTACTCCCGTGCTGGTCAACGGCGTTCGCACCCGCAGCGTGGGGCGCGTCAGCATGGACCTGATGACGGTGGACTTGACCCCCGTGCCCGACGCCGATATTGGCAGCGAAGTCACGCTGTGGGGCAGCTCATCAAGTGGCGTCTTGCTGCCGATTGATGAAGTCGCCGCTGCGGGCGGCACCATCGGCTATGAGTTGATGTGCGCGCTGGCGCAGCGGGTGCCAGTGACTGTGGAATAGATCGTCACCCCAAGGTGAATCCAGACGTTTCAGCGCTTCCTCAACCCCAGCCCCATCACCGCCCCCACCACCAGCAGCGCGCCGATGACTTGGATCAGCGCGATGGCTTGGCCCAGCACCAGCCAGGCCAGTACCAACGCAAACACCGGCTCCACATTCATGATGGCCGAGTTGCCCGCCACACCCAGCTTGGGCAGCACAGTGAACATGAGTGTGAAGCCGGTGCCGTAGAGCAGCGTCAGCGCAATCAGCCCACCCCAGCCCGCCATCACCTGTGGCAGATGAAAGCCGTCTTGGCTTAGGCCAGAGACCAGCGCTACCAACGCGGCCAGGCCCAAAGTGCAAGCGGTGCGCACGCGGCCATCTAAATCGCTGGCTTCGTGCTGCGTCAACACCAGCGCCAGGCCAAACGAGGCCGCTGCGGCCAGCGCAAAAGCCACACCCGCACCCATGCGGCTCCATTGGCCTGACGCACCTAGGCCCGAGGCCGCGCCCAGCACGTCCAGCGCCAGCGCCAAGCCCAGCAAAATCACCGGCATGGCCAAGAGCATGGCGCGCTCGGGGCGGCGGCGGTACAGCAGCCGATCCCACAACGCGGTCCACAGCGGGTAGGTGTTAAAGGCCAGCAAGGCCAGCGCCACCGGCAGACGCGCCACGGCCGAGTACAGGCACAGGCTCTGCACACCGATCAGCAGGCCGATGAAGGGCAGCGCGCGCTTGTGGCGAGCATTAAAGGCCAGCGGCACGCCTTGCAAAAATATCAGCGCACCGACGATCAACACCGTGACCGTGCTGCGAAACAGCACCGCCGTGGACACGTCCACACCGTGGTTGAACGCAATGCGCGCAGCCACATGGTTGGCCCCCATCAGGCAGGCGATGAGCAACAGGGTGGCAAAGGCCGCGCCGCTGATGGCGCGGGTGTTGGGGTTAGTGGTCAATAGAGCCTCCAGGCCAATGAATTAATGCGTAAGCAGCTATGAAATAAATAGCACATCGTGATCCATCAATACAAACCCCGCACTTGTCCCATTAGCCGGGTCAAGCCCAGCAGCGCATCGGTCTGCGGTGTGGGCACACCGGTGATTTGGCCCAGCTCGCGCACGGCCCCGACCAGCGCGTCCAGCTCAAGCGGCTTGCTGTTTTGCACGTCTTGCAGCATCGAAGTTTTGAAGGCGCCGAGCTTGAGCGTCACC
>CANCAO010000073.1 GCA_947374105.1 Comamonadaceae bacterium
CCCACAGGCAGATGAATCTCAAGTGCCCAGTCAAACATCAGCCACAGCGCAGGCCCGGCCAGCACCATGCAAGTCAGCACCGAGAGGCGCTTGCGCGCCCCGGCCAACCAAGCCACGCTGCCCACCAACAAGCCGATGGACAGGACATAGCCGAGGAAGGGCAGTAGCGCCACATAAGTCGCCAAGATGGCCAGCAAACCCAGGGCCATGCGGTGCGGGTGTTCTGCCCCGGCTTCTTTCTTGGCTTCATTAGGCTCGACCGCTTCGTCCTTGTTTTTGCCGCCACTTTTCAAGAACAGCGCCACACAGGCCAGTAGCAGCAACCCACCCACGCCCATGGGCACACCATTCGCGCCCACGCTATCGGCCAACAGGCTATCCTCAATGCCCCGCGCATAAAACAGGTAGCTGATGGCCAAGGCCGTGCCCACCAGCGCCGTGATGCGGTCCACGCGCTGGTCGGTCATTTGATCAGCCCCATTTCTTTGAAAGCGGTAGCGGTCTCTTGCGCCACCTCGGTGGTGAACTTGCGTGCGGCTTCGCGGCCCAGCACCATGGGCGTGAGGTGGTCTTTGGTGTAGTCGGCTTTGTAGGCGGGTAAGGCCACTACTTTGCGCACCGCGTCTTCCCAGGTTTTGGCAATGGCATCGGGCATGCCTTTGGGTGAGGCAATGCCACGGAACTTGCGAATCACCACATTGAGTCCCTGCTCTTTGGCCGTGGCTAGTTGCGGCAAACTCACCAGCCGCTGCTCGGACAGCGTGGCCAGCAGGCGGATCTTGCCCGCCTCCAGCTGGCCTTGCAGTTCTTGCATCTCACCAATGCCGATGTCGTAAGTGCCGTTGAGCACACCGATCATCAAATCGCCTCCGCCTTCATGGCTGACGATGGGCACCTTGACGCCGCCCGCGCGCGCCAGCTTCTCCATGCCAATGCGCTCAAGAGACGCCGGGTTGGCCGCACCCCAGCGCGATTTACCGGGGTTGGCCTTGGCGTGGGCCACCACATCGTTCAGGCTTTTAAAAGGCGACTCGGTGCGGGTGTAGATCACCTCGGGGTCAATGAAGACGATCACCATCGGGTCCAGCCCGTCGTAGCCCACGGGCGGTTTGGACAAGAGCGTGGTCTGGATGTAGGTGGGCGTGGTGCCGTAAAAAATGGAGCCATTGGGCGCGCCCTTGGCCACATTGGCCACCGCCGTGGCTCCGCTACCGCCGCGCACGTTCTCGACCGCGATGTTGGTTTTGAGCACGCCCGCTAGGTACTTGTTCAGATTGCGCAAAAACACGTCGGTTCCGCCGCCGGGGCTGGAGTGGGTCACGATCGTGACGCGGCTCACCGGGTAGGGGACAGGTGCTGAGGCAGTGGCTGATGCCGGAGTTTGGGCCAGCGCAACGCCGCTCACCAAAAAAGTCAGGCTGGCCGTGGCGAGCAGGGTGCGAAAAAGCATGGCGAATCTTTGAAGAAAAGTGGAAAAACCGCGAAGCAAAACCCAAAGTGGATTGGTTTTTGTTCCATTGGAAAGAACGACGTTCTTCCGGTTGAGAGCCTGCCTCATTAGGCTAAAAAACCAGCGCGCTAGCCATACGGGTTATCCCTAGACTTCGGGACGAAAACTCAAGGCTGCTTGAGGTTCAGGCTCTCGATGGTGCGCTTCCAGTGCGCCAGGTCTTCCTTGATGAGCGTGGCAAATTCAGCCGGTGGCATGCCGCCGGGCACGATGCCCTGGGCCAGAAAAATCTCGCGCACCTCCGGGCTGTCGAGCGCGCGTTTGACCTCGGTGTACAGCTTTTGAATGATGTCGGGCGGCGTGCCCGCCTTGGCCAGCAGGCCGTACCAGGCGCGGATGTTGTAGCTGGGGTAGCCCTGCTCGGCAATGCTGGGCACATCGGGCAACACCGCCACACGCCGGGCCGGGGCCATGGCCAAGGCGCGCAACTTGCCCGCCTTGATCTGGGCCAGACCAGTGCTCATGTCCAAAAACATGAATTGCACTTGCCCGCTCAGCAAATCCTGCATGGCTAGACTGGCACCCCGGTAGGGCACGTGCGTGACGTTGATGCCAGCGACTTGCGCAAACATGGCCCCGGCCAGATGCGCCGAGGTGCCGTTGCCGGATGAGCCATAGGCCAGCGTGCCCGGCTTGTCCTTGGCCAGGGCCACCAGCTCGGCCAGCGTCTTGGCCGGAAAGTCTGGCCGCACCGCCAGCGCATGCGGAATGGAGCCCACTACGGTGATGGCGTCAAAATCGCGCGCCATGTCGTAGGGGTAGCTGGGCATCAAGGCCGGGTTGGTGACCGACAAGATGGAAGGAAATGCCAGCGTGTAGCCGTCCGCCGGGGCGCGCGCCACCTCACCCAAAGCGATAAGGCCGCCACCCCCGGCCTTGTTCTCGATGATGATGGGCTGGCCCATGCTTTGCGTCATGGATTTACCGATGGTGCGTGCCATCAAGTCGGTGGGGCCGCCGGGGGCGAAGGGCACGATGATGCGCAGGGGTTTGCTCGGGAAGGTCTGTGTTTGACCCAAAATTGGAAGGTAAATTGTCGCGCAGAGCAATAAAACAGTGCGTAAGCAGCTATTTAATTGATAGCAATTGTTTTTCATGCTGCGTCCTCAGACAAGTGCTCAAGCAATAGCCGGTTGATCTCATCCGCGCTTTCATACTGCACCCAGTGGCCCACACCGGGCACGATGAGTGCCTGACGCTGCGGCTGGCCTTCGGTCAATGATTTCACCAACACAGCGGGCTCGGCGGTCACGTCATGCTCACCCCAGACTAGCAGCATCGGCATTTGAGATAGCTTGAGCGCCTCACTCAAGCCACCCGCCATCGAAATTGGACGGCTGCGAAAGCGCGTGCGCTGGCAGGCCTCGGTATGCAACTGGAGCGCCACGTCGTCCAATTGGGCCGGGTCATACAACATGTGCATCTCCAGGTTGTGGCGCATACAGGCTTGGACGGCTTCCTGCGTTTTCGCCCGGTGCCAGTTTTGCAATTCACCGCGTGGGCGCCTGCGCCCGCCGTGGCCTGCGGGGCCCAGCAGCACCAGGCGGCGAATTTTTTGCCGCCGCGCCGCAATCTGGGCCGCCACCAGTCCACCAAAGGAAAACCCCACCAGATCGATCCAGCTATCGGGGCCGACCAGTGTGTCCAGACTGCTCAGCGTGGCGTGGACCAGCTTGGCCATGTCGCCTGAGCGGCCCTCACCCAAATCGTCCGAATCACCGTAGCCCGGCAAGTCGGGCACCCACACCGTGAAGCGCATGGCCAGGGCTTCGATGTTGCGCACCCAGTGCAGCCAACTGCCGTGGCCACCGTGCAACAGCACCAGAGGCGGGCCTTCACCAAATTGGCGCCAGCAGACCAAGCGGCCTTGCACTTCCACCCTATGGCGGGTAGCTTGGGCGTTGAGTTGGGTGATGAATGAATCCGACATAAGAGCGAAATACTTGAGTATGGAATGAAGGCTATTATGGTCAAACGATATTTTGCAAGGTGAAGACGGATGCGGTTTGACTTCAAATCATTGGTGCTCAAACGTATGCTGGCCGTGGCTTGTTTTTTTTGTTGCACTGCATGGGCGCAAACGCAGCCGACGGAAATCCACGACCGCATTTACCAGGAGCCCACCCACGCGAACAAGCGTGTCGCACTGACGCTGGACGCCTGCTCGGGGGTGATGGACGATGACCTGGTTCAGTTTCTGATCCGCAACCGGATTCCCGCCACGCTATTTGCCACCAAGAAGTGGTTGGACAGGAACGCCAAGGGCACCGCGCTTCTCAAATCTCATCTGGATTTGTTTGATATTGAAGACCATGGCGAAAACCACATCCCCGCCGTCATTGGCGCGGGTCGCAAGGTCTATGGCATTCCCGGTGAGCCCGACATGCTGCATCTGCGCAAAGAGGTGTTGGAAGGTGCCAAAGCCATCGAAGTCGCCACCGGCGTGCCGCCCCATTGGTACCGGGGTGCGACGGCCGAATACGACCAAGCCGCTGCGGACGAGATTCGCCGCATGGGCTACAAGATCGCGGGCTTTTCGGTCAACGCAGACGCCGGGGCCACCTTGAAAAAAGCACAGATCGTTGACCGGCTACACCATGTGCGTGGCGGCGACGTCATCATTGCCCACATGAACAAGCCCACGTCTGACACCGCTGAAGGCTTGGCTGTGGGCCTGCTCGACATCCTGCGGCGCGGGCTGGTGTTTGTGCGGCTGGATGAGGTGGAGTTGGTCGAGGTTAAATAGCAGGCCCGGCCACCGTCGCGCCCTGAATGCCGTGGCGCTTCATGGACTCGGCCACAAAGCCGCTGGCTTTCATCTCTTCCACATACGCGTGCAGGTAGGTTGCCGCTGCCGCGCCGCGGCTTTTGGGCGTGCCCATGGCTTGACGGATTTCCATGAAGCGGCCGGGCAGCAAGCGCAGGCCGGGGATGCGCTTGGCATCGGCCTCTAGCTGTTGTTTGACGCCTGCAGCCACGTCCAGGCCCTGCGCGATGAAGGTGTCCACCACGGCGGGGGAGCTGAGTGCGCGCACGATTTGGGCGTGCTTGATCTCGCGGGTCAGATACAGGTCATAGGCGCTACCAGCGCCCACAGTGACGCTCACGCCCGCTTGATCGACATCCTCATTACGTTGCAAGGGCGATGCTTCGCGCACCATGTAGCAACCCTCAATCAAGACGTAGGGCAGGGTGAAGGAAATCTCTGCGCCGCGCAGGGGATCAACGGCAAAGAAGCCCACGTCAGCGCGCTCGTTTTTAACCGCGTCCACCGACTTGCCTGCGGTGTCAAAAACCACCAGTTCGACCTCGACACCCAAGCGTTTGGCCAGGTTGCGTGCCAGGTCGATGGATATGCCATAAGGTTGACCCGTGGCCGGGTCTTTGTTGGCCAGTATCGGGTTGCCCATGTTGATGGAGGCGCGCAGGGTGCCGGTGGGGGCGAAGGTGGTGGCAAGGGACGTGGTCATGGTGTGTTTCAAAAAAGTGTTATCGATAAGCGGGGCCAAACCCGGCTTCGCAGCACAGGTCAATCGTGGAGATGGTCTCAATGCTTTCAGAGAACCATGCTGCGATGGCGGCGCGGCGCTCACCGATGTACTCGGGTTGGCCTGTGGCGTCCAAGCGCATGCTCAGGTCATGGCCGGGCACCAGCACCGTGCCGGGTGTGGCGCGCCAGGTACGCCAGATGACCTTGAGCGACTCGCCGCTCTGGGCGTGGTCTTCGCTGGCGTCCACAGCACCGCACTGCAGCTCGGCCCGGTTCTTGGCCGCGTCCCCGGTGAAGAGCACCGGCACGTCATTGGCAGTGAGCAAAAAAACCAAATGACCTGGCGTGTGACCGGGTGCGCGGATGGCTTGCAGGTCGGGCAAGAATTCTTCGTCACCGGCAATGCGCCGCACCCGTGGCGAGACGTTCAACTCGCGCACATACAGCTCAGGCAGCGGATTAAAGCCGGGGGGCTGGCTGGCGGCCCAGCTCAACTCGTCAGCACCGATCCACACCGTGGCATTCGGGAAGAGCGTGAAGTTGACCGCGTGGTCATAGTGGGCGTGGGTCAGCACCACGTCGGTCACGTCATTCGCGTCAACTCCGTGTGCACGCAGTTGCTTGGCCAGCTCGCGGCGCACGCCGAACGCGCCCACGTCCACCAAGACCACACGGCCCGCGCCGCGCAGCAGGCTTACGGTGCTCCAGCCCAAGCCGCCGTGGCACACAGACTTGCCGGGGAAGCCTTGAATCAACACATCCATTTGGTACATCGCGCGACTCCTTCGAATTATTCTTGTTTGATGTCAGCGTCTTTGATCAGTTTGCGGTACATGGCAAGGTCGCTCTTGATCTGTGCGGAAAATTCGGTGGGCGAGCTGCCGATGAGGTCGTTGCCGCCATCGGTTTCCAGGCGCTGCACCACGTCTGCTGACTTCATGGCCTTGAGCACTTCTTGATGCAAGCGGGCGATGATGGCCGGATCGGTGCGCGCAGGGGCGAGAAAGCCTTGAAACTGCGTGATGGAAAACCCCTTGTAGCCCAGCTCATCCATGGTGGGTACCTGGGGCAATGCCTTGGCGCGTTTGGGGCCCGACACGGCAAAGGCGCGCAGCTTGCCCGCGCGAATCTGCGGCACCGCCGTGACCATGGGATCGAAGGTGAAGGACAGTTGACCCCCCAGCAAATCGGCCATGGCCGGGGCGCTGCCTTTGTAGGGGATGTGCGTTACTTTGGTGCCACTCATCAGGCCCAACATCTCGCCCGCCAAATGACCGCCGCCGCCCACGCCGGTGGAGCCGTAGCTCAAGCTGCCGGGCTTGGCTTTGGCCGCCGCCACCAGCTCGGGCACGCTTTGAAAAGGGGAGGCCGCAGGCACGACCAACACGTACTGGAAATGGGTGGCCTGGCTGATGGGGATGAAGTCACGCTCCGTGTCATAGGGCACTTTGGCGTACAGGGCGGGGTTGACGACCAGCGGGCCACTGGCGTCCAGCAGCAGGGTGTAGCCATCGGGTGCGGCTTTGGCGACGATGTCGGTGCCGATCATGCCGTTGGCACCTGGTTTGTTGTCCACCACCACGGCCACGCCCAGGCTTTCGGCCATTTTTTGCCCGAGTACGCGGGCGGTGATGTCGGCTGCGCCACCCGCCGGGTAAGGTACAACGACTTTGATGGGTTTGCTGGGCCAGGTTTGGGCGATGACGCTGCTGATGCTGGCCAGACACAGTGCGGCGGTGAGAAGTAGTTTTTGACGCATGAGAGATCCTTAACCCGCGTGTTTTTTCAACAGCGCCAGCAACTCGGTGTCGATGGGGATGCCATCGCGCCGCTGCTTGGCCATCCTGCCCAACTCAATCTCACCCGGTACGATCACCGGCTTAGCAGGGTCAGCCGCCGGACTGCCGTGCAGGATGGCGGCGAAGTCGGTCATGCGGCTGGCCAGCCATTCGCCGGAGCCCAAAAACTTGGTGTCGATCAATATGAAAAAGTGGCCCAGGTTTTGCGGCTCGTCCGGCGCATCGACCCAGGACTTCACATGGCTCAGGTAAGCCGCGCCAGACAACAGCCCGGCCAACATGTCCACCACCAAGGCCAGGCCGTAGCCCTTGTGTCCGCCGATGGGTAGCAAGAAGCCATCGAGCGCTTGTTTGGGGTCGGTCGTGGCCAGGCCCGCGCGGTCGGTGGCCCAGGTGTCGGGGATGGACTCCCCGCGCTTCAAGGCACTGCGGATTTTGGCGCGCGCCACCACGCTCATGGCCATGTCCAGCAAGAACGGTGCACCACCCGGGTTGGGCACACCAAAGCCCAGCGGGCTGTTGCCCAG
>CANCAO010000074.1 GCA_947374105.1 Comamonadaceae bacterium
ATGCGGCCTTCAGCATCGCTCCCGGTCAGACGCTGGGTGTGATCGGCGAGTCAGGTTCGGGCAAATCAACGCTTGCGCTGGCAACTTTGGGCTTGTTGCCCTTCAGCGGAGAACTAGCGGTGACGGGGCAGGCCTGGGGGATCAGCAAAGACCATGACCGGGCCTTGCGCAAGACGGTTCAAGTGGTGTTTCAAGACCCATTCTCGTCTTTGTCACCGCGGTTGACGGTGGAGGAAATCGTGGGGGAGGGTTTGCGGATTCATGCGCCCAAGCTAACGGGGCAAGAGCGACAGCTGCGCGTTGTACGGGCGCTAGAAGAGGTGGGTTTGAGTGAGTCTCAATTCCCCGGCCTGCTGCAGCGCTACCCCCATGAGTTTTCTGGCGGCCAGCGCCAAAGAATCGCCATTGCACGCGCGCTGATTGTGGAGCCGCAAGTCATCGTTCTGGATGAGCCCACTAGCGCGCTGGATGTGACGATCCAGAAGCAGGTGTTGCAGTTACTCCAGCGCTTACAGCGCGAACGTGCCTTGAGTTATCTACTCATCACTCACGATGTGGACGTGATTCGCGCCATGGCGCATGAGGTTGTGGTGATGAAAGACGGAAAAATTGTTGAATCTGGCCCCCTGATCGAGGTCTTGGATGCGCCACGACACGCCTATACCCGGATGTTGGTTGCGGCCTCTGCTTAAGTGCATGGGGAGTTGCCAAAAATCCTTTTAAAACAAGGCACTTAGCTGATTTTTGAGGTACAATCCTAGCTTCACGACCAAACGGGCGGGTTCCAACCGCCCGTTTTTTTTGGTCGTTTGTTTTTTGATACGGCACGAGTGACATCTGGAGTTGGCATCTGTGGCATTGCAGGAAATTGTTGAGCAAATCGTTGGTGGCTTGAGCTACGACTTGGTGGAGATCAATCGCTCTGTCGGTGGTTTGTTGCGCATCACGATCGACTTGCCCTGGACGCCTGGGATGGCGGGTGTTGAGCAATTTGTGACGGTTGAGGATTGCGAGAAGGTGACGCGCCAGTTGCAGTTCACGCTTGAGGTTGAGGCGATTGAGTACTCGCGGCTGGAGGTGTCTTCGCCGGGTATTGATCGGCCTTTGCGTCACCAGCAAGATTTTGAGCGCTTTGTGGGTCAGGTGATTGATCTCACGCTCAAGGCGCCGATGGGTGCGGCGGCGGCGGGCCAGGTTAGTGCGAGCCGCAAGAAGTTTCGCGGCACCTTGGAGCGTGCGGCGCAGGGTGAGGGTGGTGTGGCTTGGCAAATCGTGTGGAGCGATGAGCCTGCACCCAAGCCGGGGCAAAAGGTGAGCAAGAAGCGTGTGCCCCCGCCGCTGCAAGTTTTGGGTTTTGCCTTGGACGAGTTGAAAGAGGCGCGCCTAGCGCCATTGGTGAGTTTCAAGGGGCGTGGCGCGGCAAGTGCTGAGTAATTTTTGGTTGGGTTGAGGGGCGCTGAGCGCCGTCTTGACTTGTGATTGGCAATGGAGACTAAAGACATGAATCGCGAATTGTTGATGTTGGTAGAGGCTATTTCACGCGAAAAGAACGTCGAGCGTGATGTGGTGCTGGGCGCTGTTGAGGCGGCGCTGGCTCAAGCCACCAAAAAACTTTACTCAGGTGAGGTGGATATTCGCGTGGCTGTAGATCGCGACAGTGGCAATTACGAGACCTTCCGCCGTTGGCATGTGGTGCCTGATGAGGCGGGCCTGCAACTGCCAGAGCAAGAGATTTTGTTGTTTGAAGCCAAAGAGCAAATTCCTGACATCGAGGTGGATGAGTACATCGAGGAGACGATTGAGTCCATGCCCATCGGGCGTATCGGTGCGATGGCGGCTAAGCAAGTCATTCTGCAAAAAATTCGTGATGCTGAGCGTGAGATGCTGCTCAATGATTTCATGTCTCGCGGCGACAAGATTTTTGTCGGTACCGTCAAGCGCATGGACAAGGGCGACATCATTGTGGAGAGTGGTCGTGTTGAAGGTCGCCTGCGTCGCGGCGAGATGATTCCCAAAGAGAATTTGCGCACCGGCGACCGCGTTCGCGCCATGATCATGGAGGTTGACCTGACCCTGCGCGGTGCGCCCATCATCTTGTCGCGCTCGGCCCCTGAGTTCATGATTGAGCTCTTCCGCCAAGAGGTTCCTGAGATCGAGCAAGGCTTGCTCGAAATCAAATCCTGCGCACGTGATCCTGGATCACGTGCCAAGATTGCTGTGCTTTCGCACGACAAACGGGTGGATCCTATTGGTACTTGCGTCGGTGTGCGTGGCACCCGCGTCAATGGTGTGACCAATGAGCTGGCGGGTGAGCGCGTTGACATTGTGTTATGGAGTGAAGATCCGGCCCAGTTCGTGATTGGTGCTTTGGCACCTGCCAATGTGTCATCTATCGTCGTGGACGAGGAGCGTCATGCCATGGATGTCGTGGTGGACGAAGAAAACTTGGCTATTGCGATTGGTCGAGGTGGTCAAAACGTACGTTTGGCCTCTGAGTTGACGGGTTGGAAGATCAACATCATGGATGCCGCCGAGTCGGCCCAGAAGCAGGCTGATGAGTCTGGTTCCATTCGTGAGTTGTTCATGGAAAAGCTTGACGTTGATGAAGAAATTGCAGACATCCTGATTTCGGAGGGGTTCACCAGCCTAGAAGAGGTGGCGTATGTGCCCATTCAGGAAATGCTGGAGATTGAAAGCTTTGATGAGGATACTGTCAATGAGTTGCGTACCCGCGCCAAAGACGCTTTGTTGACGATGGAAATTGTCAAGGAAGAGGGTGTAGAAGAGGCCTCGCAAGATTTGCGCGACTTGGAGGGCTTGACGCCTGAGTTGATCGTCAAATTGGCTGAAAACAATGTTCATACATTGGATGATCTGGCTGATTTGGCTGTTGACGAACTCACCGAAATTACCGGCCAGTCTGCGGACGAAGCCACGACCCTGATCATGAAGGCGCGCGCACATTGGTTTACCGATGACGTCGCTTCTCAAGAGTAATGGTTATGAAAACAAAATTTAAGTAAAGGCTAGCAATTGCCCTTGGGGCTAGTTATGCCGTAGCTAAAGGTTACACAACAAATGTCCAGCACGACCGTCTCTGAATTTGCCAATGAGCTCAAGAAGTCTACCGAGACCCTACTTGAGCAGCTCAAGTCCGCAGGCGTGGCCAAAACGGCTGCGTCTGATCCTTTGACTGATTCAGACAAACAGCATTTGCTGAGTTACTTGCAAGCCAGCCATGGCACGGCGAGCCCTGAGCGCAAGAAAATTACGTTGGTCAAGAAATCAACCAGTGAAATCAAGCAAGCGGATGGCACCGGGAAGGCTCGCACCATCCAGGTTGAGGTGCGTAAAAAACGCACCTTTATTCGCCGCGATGACGGCACAGATGTCGTAGACGGTGGACTTGCTGAATCTGCTGCTGAAGTTATCGCTGCGCCGGAAGTTGAAGAATCCGTAGTTCCTGTGGTTGACCACGCCGAACTCGCCCGACGTGAAGAAGAGGCACGCCATCAAGCTGAATTCATCCGTCGCCAGGAAGAAGAGCTGATTGAGCGACGCCGTCAGCGTGAGGCTCAAGAAGCGCGTGAACGCGAAGCGGCCGAAAAATCAGCTATAGCTGCACTGGCTGCTGAAGCCAAGAAAGAGCAAGCTGCACCTTCTAGTCAAGAAGCTGCAGCAGCGGCTTTGGTTTTAAGTGAAGCCAAGGCGAAAGCTGTGGACGATGCTCGGCAAAAAGCGATTGCTGATTCGAAAGCGCGCGCCGACGAAGAGGCCTCACGTGCTGCCGATTTGAATGAGCGCCGACGCAAAGCTGAGGCAGAAGCTGCGGCTATTCGTACCATGATGTCTTCACCAGCCAAAAAGGCTCCGGTCATCAAAAAGGAGGAGCCTAAAGTTGTCAAGGCAGCCGATGCGGCTAAGGCTGGCATGAAGGGCACGTTGCACAAGCCTACGGCTGGTACAGGTGTGGCTAAACCCGTAGCACCGGCTGGTGCAGGTGTGGCAGCCGGTGCGGGTAAAGAGGTTAAATCAGCCAAGCTCTCATCCAGTTGGGCTGGAGACCCTGCCAAGAAGAAGGCTATCCCGACGCGCGGTGACACCAGTGGTGGCGTGGGTCGTGGTAGCTGGCGCGGTGGGCCCCGGGGCAAGCGTGGCGATGATCGGCATCACCACTCAGAACAAACGCAGTCGGCCCCGGTTGAAGCGAGAGTTTTGGACGTGCACGTGCCGGAAACCATCACGGTCTCGGAACTCGCACACAAGATGGCCGTTAAGGCCTCAGAGGTTATCAAGCACCTGATGAAGCTGGGCCAGATGGTCACGATCAACCAGTCGCTGGACCAAGATACCGCCATGATTGTGGTGGAAGAAATGGGTCACAAAGCCATTGTTGCTGCGCTCGATGACGCAGAGGCGTTTACAGACGAAGAAGTCTCGCAACAACATGCAGAGTTCTTGCCGCGCGCTCCTGTTGTTACTGTGATGGGCCACGTCGATCACGGTAAGACATCGTTGCTGGATTACATCCGCCGTGCCAAGGTTGCATCAGGTGAAGCCGGTGGTATCACCCAGCACATTGGGGCTTACCACGTGGAAACACCACGCGGCATGATTTCTTTCCTCGATACCCCAGGTCACGAGGCGTTTACCGCCATGCGTGCCCGCGGTGCCAAGGCCACCGACATTGTGATTTTGGTGGTGGCTGCGGATGACGGCGTGATGCCGCAGACCAAAGAGGCCATCAAGCACGCCAAGGCGGCAGGTGTCCCGATTGTGGTTGCCATCAATAAGATCGACAAACCTGACGCCAAGTCGGATCGGGTGCGCCAAGAGTTGGTCGTCGAAGAGGTTGTGCCGGAAGAGTTTGGCGGTGATTCGCCCTTTGTGGAAGTCTCGGCCAAGACGGGACAAGGCATTGACGCCTTGCTGGAGCAGGTTCTGCTCCAAGCCGAAGTTCTGGAGCTCAAAGCCCCTGTGGATGCTATGGCCAAGGGCCTGGTCATCGAAGCACGCCTTGACAAGGGCAAAGGTCCAGTGGCGACAGTATTGGTGCAGTCTGGCACGCTCAAAGCTGGTGATATTGTGCTGGCAGGTCAGACTTTTGGTCGTATTCGCGCCATGCTGGATGAAAACGGTAAACCCATTAAATCGGCTGGGCCCTCCATTCCGGTGGAAATTCAGGGTCTGACCGAGGTGCCTCAAGCTGGCGATGATTTCATGGTCATGAGCGACGAGCGCCGCGCCCGTGAAATCGCCACCTACCGCGCAGGCAAGTTTCGCAACACCAAGTTGGCCAAGCAACAAGCCGCTAAGTTGGAGAATATGTTCACTGACATTACGGCTGGTGAAGTCAAGATGTTGCCCATCATTGTCAAAGCCGACGTACAAGGTTCGCAAGAGGCCTTGGCGCAGTCACTGCTCAAGTTGTCGACTGATGAGGTCAAAGTTCAACTCGTATACGCCGCTGTGGGGGCGATCAGTGAGTCGGATGTGAACTTGGCCATTGCTTCCAAGGCGGTGATCATTGGTTTCAACACCCGAGCTGATGCAGGTGCACGCAAGTTGGCTGAAAACAATGGCGTTGACCTTCGCTACTACAGCATCATTTACGATGCCGTGGACGAACTCAAGGTTGCCATGTCGGGCATGTTGACGCCCGACAAACGCGAAGAAGTCATTGGTGTGGCCGAGATTCGTCAGGTGTTCAAGGTCAGCAAGATCGGTTCTATTGCCGGTTGTATGGTTGTTTCCGGCGTGGTGCGCCGCAGTGCCAAGTTGCGCTTGCTGCGTAACAATATGGTCATCTTCACGGGTGAACTGGAGTCGCTCAAGCGCTTTAAAGACGATGCACGCGAAGTCAAAGAGAACTTTGAGTGCGGCTTGAACATCAAAGGCTACAACGACATCGCTGAAGGCGATCAGTTGGAGTTCTTTGAGATCAAGGAAGTGGCGCGTACGCTGTAAAAAGAGATTTCTATTTTGCGCAAGGCCTCAAGCACTCCCAACCGCAGCTTCAAAGTTGCCGACCAGATCCAACGTGATCTAGCCGACTTGATCGCGCGCGAGTTAAAAGACCCGCGTGTGGGCATGGTTACGATTCAATCGGTTGAGGTGACGCCAGATTATGCGCACGCCAAGGTGTTTTACAGCCTGCTCAATGGTGACCCCGAGCAGACCACGCAAGGTCTCAATGCCGCAGCAGGGTTTTTGAGGAGTGGGCTGTTTAAGCGACTGCACATCCATACCGTACCGACGCTTCACTTTGTGTTTGACCGCACCACTGAACGTGCGGCCGATATGAACGCCTTGATCGCCAAGGCGGTTTCCTCCAGAGCCAAGGACGATTGAACATGCAAGCGCCACGCACACGGGTGCAGCGGCGCCCTGTGCATGGGGTGTTGCTGTTAGATAAACCACTGGGACTGTCGAGTAACCAGGCTTTGCAAAAAGCCAAGTGGCTACTGCGCGCCGACAAGGCAGGCCACACCGGCACGCTTGACCCCTTGGCTACCGGCGTGTTACCTCTGTGCTTTGGTGCGGCTACCAAATTCAGCCAAATGCATCTGGATGCCGACAAAACTTATGAAGCCATTGTGCGCCTGGGCATTAAAACCAGTACAGGCGACGCCGAAGGCGATGTCATTGAAGAACGCCACGTTAACGTGAGCGAAGCGGCCGTGGCCGAGGTTGCCCAGTGCTTCACCGGGCCTATTCAACAGGTGCCCCCGATGCACAGCGCCCTGAAGAAAGACGGCAAGGCTTTGTACGAGTACGCGCGGGCTGGGCTAGAAGTGGAGCGGGAAGCACGTAATGTCACCATTTACAAGTTAAATGCTGCTGTAGACCTTTCAAATCCTGCGCAAGCAGCTATCGAAATGAGAGTGACCTGTAGCAAAGGCACCTACATTCGAACACTGGCTGAAGACATGGGCGAGGCCTTGGGTTGCGGCGCACATTTGACCGCTTTGCGTCGTACAGCGACGGGTAGTTTTGATGAATCGCAATGTGTCTCCCTCGATGCGCTGACTGCGATGAGCGAAGACGAGCGCATGGCGTGCTTGTTACCTGTCGATGCGCTGCTGGCCGATCACACGCCCGTCACATTAGACGTTGAAAATGCAGGTCGGTTCCTGAGCGGTGTACGCCGTCGCGGGGCTTGGGCTGATGCTGAACGCATTGCCGTGTATGGCGATCAACCCCGCGCTTTGCTGGGCACTGCCCACATCACGGCTGGCGAATTAATACCAGGGCGATTGTTGAGCCCGATTGAAATACAACAAATCCTGACTTCTTGCG
>CANCAO010000075.1 GCA_947374105.1 Comamonadaceae bacterium
CGAGGCGCTGGCCGCTGCCACGACCCGCAATGCGATGGACGCCTTGCCGCGCATGGGGATAATGCCCTCATCTTGAAAAAACAATCCCTCATCCACCCCGAAGTTAATTTCTCTGACGAAGGCCCGGTGCGTCACCTGCACCTGGGCAGTCCCTGGATTCAGGGCTCTATGTTGATGGACGCACCCACCGTGCTGGTGCACGAGTACATCCAGCGCATGATGGCCTGGCTGCTCTTTGTGGACGCAGATACCGTGCCCAAGCGTCAAGCCTTGCAGCTCGGCCTGGGCGCGGGCTCGCTCACCAAGCACTGCCACAAGGTGCTGCGCATGAAGACCACCGCGATTGAGCTCAATCCGCAGGTGCTGCACGCCTGCCGGGGTTGGTTCAAATTGCCTGCGGATAACACGCGCATTCAGGTCATCTTGGCCGATGCGTCGCAAGAGATTGCGCAGCCGCGCTGGTGGGGTGCGGTCGATGCTTTGCAGGTGGATTTGTACGACGATGACGCGGCGGCTCCGGTGCTGGACAGCGCTGCGTTCTACGCCGATTGCCGCCGGGTTTTGACCGAAGAGGGTTGCATGACGGTCAACCTGTTTGGCCGCTCATCGAGCTTTGCCAAGAGCGTTGAAAAAATTAGCCAAGCATTTGGCGCGGACGCAGTCTGGGCCTTCAAAGCCACGCGGGAGGGCAACACCGTGGTGCTGGCGCAGCGCACACCCTCGCGCCCCAAGCGGGCTGTGCTGGCCGAGCGGGCGGAAGTGATTCAAAACCGTTGGGGCCTGCCTGCTGTCAAATGGCTGCGCGGCTTCAAACCCATTGTGACTTCGTGACATGAGCGTTTCTATGCAAATCAAAACAGGTCATTCCATAGCAGGCACTGCAACGCATCAAGGCCCTATCGACTGGCGACGGATGGTGGAGTGGCTGCATAACGACGGGGTTATCTCGGCAGATGAAGCGCAGCGCACGATAACCCGTTGTTCTCAAGCCGAAAGTGCGCAGCACCCAATGCTGCGTTTGGCTAGCGTGTCCATGCGTCGATCAAGTGATCAAAAACCACTGGACGTGGAGGCGCTTACCCAATGGTTAGCGCTGCGCGCGGGTTTGGATTACTTGCGCATTGACCCAATCAAAGTGGATGTGGGCAAGGTGGCTGATGTGATGAGTGCGGCTTACGCTGAGCGCCACCGTGTGTTACCAGTGCAGGTGACGCCTAGCGAGGTGGTTGTGGCGACGAGCGAGCCTTTTGTGACCGATTGGGTGAGCGAAGTGGAGCGTCAATCGCGCCGCAGTGTGCGCCGCGTTTTGGCCAATCCTCAGGATATTCACAAATTCACAGCCGAATTTTTCGCATTGGCCAAGTCGGTGCGATCGGCCCAAAAATCAGGGTCTAGCTCAGGCGGGACCAGTTTTGAGCAGCTGGTGGAATTGGGCAAGAGCAATAAGCAATTGGACGCCAACGACCAGGGCGTGGTGCAGGTGGTGGATTGGTTGTGGCAGTACGCCTTTGACCAGCGCGCCAGTGACATTCACTTAGAGCCACGGCGTGAGCAAGGCGTGATTCGATTTCGCATTGATGGTGTGCTGCACCCGGTTTACCAGATGCCTATGGGCGTGCTGACCGCGATGACTGCACGCATCAAGCTGCTGGGTCGCATGGATGTGGTGGAAAAGCGCCGCCCGCAGGATGGCCGTATCAAGACGCGCAACCCGCGCGGTGACGAGGTAGAGATGCGCATCTCTACACTGCCCACTGCCTTTGGCGAGAAAATGGTAATGAGGATTTTTGACCCTGATAACGCGGTCAAGGATTTGGATGCGCTCGGTTTTATGCCGCACGACGCGCAGCGCTGGGAAACGTTGGTCAAGCGCCCGCATGGCATCATCTTGGTGACTGGCCCCACGGGTTCGGGCAAGACCACCACGCTGTATTCCACTTTGAAGCGGGTGGCGACCGAAGAGGTCAATGTGAGCACGGTGGAGGACCCGATCGAAATGATCGAGCCGTCGTTCAATCAGACACAAGTGCAGCCGCAGCTCGACTTCAATTTTGCGGAAGGATTGCGCGCGCTGATGCGGCAAGACCCGGACATCATCATGGTGGGTGAGATTCGAGATTTGCAGACTGCTGAAATGGCGGTTCAGGCTGCGCTCACAGGGCACCTAGTGTTCAGCACTTTGCATACAAACGACGCTCCCTCCGCCATTACTCGTCTTATGGAATTGGGTATCCCACCT
Organism: Comamonadaceae bacterium; assembly: GCA_947374105.1. Classification (GTDB taxonomy): domain Bacteria; phylum Pseudomonadota; class Gammaproteobacteria; order Burkholderiales; family Burkholderiaceae_C; genus CANCDA01. The sequence goes on from CANCAO010000075.1 coordinate 2,240, forward strand.
TACTTGATCAACGCTACTGTGTTGGGCGTACTGGCGCAGCGCCTAGTTCGTACTTTGTGCCCGCAGTGCAAAGTACGCGACGAAGCCGCTACGCGCGAGACTTTGACCGAGGTTGTCAAGCCGTGGCAAATTAATGGTGATTACAAACCTTATAAGCCGGTGGGATGCGTGGATTGTCGTATGACGGGTTTCATGGGGCGGATGGGCTTGTATGAGCTGCTTGTGGTGACTGAGGCCTTTAAAGATAAGGTTAGCCGAGAGCCTAATATTGATGCACTACGCCGGCAGGCGGTGAACGATGGCATGCGCCCACTTCGCCTTGCAGGCACCTTACGTGTGGCCGAAGGTTTGACCGTGATGCCTGAGGTGCTGACCTCTACACCGCCCTTATAGGTGTAATCCACATGTCAGGAAGTGCCGTTTTCAGTGCAGAATCCAGCGTTCGACTATCGTTCTATAGGAGATTTTTGTGAATATCAAGAGTCAGAAAGACTTTTTTTCCGGACTCATGTTTATGAGTATCGGTGTGGCATTCGCCTGGGGTGCCACGACTTACAGCGTAGGCACTGGCGCGCGCATGGGGCCAGGTTACTTTCCACTGGTTTTAGGGGTTTTGCTGGCCATTCTGGGCGCAGTTATCACTTTTGATTCATTGGTCATTGAAACCGAAGACGGCGATAAGATTGGTGGTTTCGCTTGGAAGCCGGTGACCTTCATCATTCTGGCAAACATCTTGTTTGGGATCATGATTGGCGGTCTGCCCAGCATCAAACTCCCCCCGATGGGTATGATCGCAGGCATCTATGCCTTAACCTTTGTGGCAAGTTTGGCGGGTGAAGAGTTCAAGGCTAAAGAATGCTTTGTTTTGGCTACCATTCTGTCGATTGGCAGCTACTTGGCTTTCATCATGCTGCTGAAATTGCAGTTTCCCGTGTGGCCTGCGTTCATTACGGGTTAAGGAATAAAAATCATGGATCTGATTAATAACCTGTCGCTCGGTTTTAGCGTTGCGTTCACGCTGCAAAACCTGGCTTACTGTCTCATTGGCTGCGTATTGGGTACCTTGATTGGTGTGTTGCCGGGTATTGGCCCGGTTGCCACCATCGCCATGTTGCTGCCTGCTACCTACGCTCTGCCCCCTGTGGCTGCCCTGATCATGTTGGCTGGTATTTACTATGGTGCCCAGTACGGTGGCTCCACCACAGCTATTTTGGTGAACTTGCCGGGCGAATCTTCATCGGTGGTGACTGTGATTGACGGTTACCAGATGGCAAGGCAGGGTCGAGCGGGTCCAGCCTTGGCTGCTGCCGGTATTGGTTCGTTCTTTGCCGGTTGTGTGGGAACACTGATTTTGGCTGCCTTTGCCGCACCGCTCACCGAAGTTGCCTTCAAGTTCGGTCCGGCCGAGTATTTCTCGCTGATGATTTTGGGCTTGATTGGTGCTGTGGTGTTGGCGTCGGGTTCTTTGCTCAAGGCGATTGCCATGATTATCTTGGGCCTGCTGTTAGGCTTGGTCGGTACCGACGTGAACTCTGGTGTGGCGCGCTTCAGCTTTGACATTCCAGAATTAACTGACGGTATTGGCTTCGTCGTGATTGCTATGGGTGTGTTCGGCTATGGCGAGATCATCAGCAACCTGTCGCGTCATGAGGATGATCGCGAGGTCTTCACCGGCAAGGTCACAGGCCTTATGCCGACCAAAGAAGATTTCAAGAACATGGTGCCTGCTATTTTGCGTGGTACGGCTCTCGGCTCCATGCTGGGTATCTTGCCTGGTGGCGGCGCGCTGCTGGCAGCTTTTGCCGCTTACACGGTTGAGAAGAAAACCAAGCTGCGTCCCGGTGAAGTGCCCTTCGGCAAAGGTAACATCCGTGGTGTGGCTGCGCCTGAGTCGGCTAACAATGCGGGTTCACAAACCTCCTTCATCCCCTTGCTGACGCTGGGCATTCCGCCTAACGCCGTGATGGCGCTGATGGTGGGTGCCATGACCATTCACAATATCCAACCTGGCCCGCAGGTCATGACCAGCAACCCTGAGTTGTTCTGGGGTTTGATTGCTTCCATGTGGATTGGTAACGCGATGTTGATCATCTTGAACCTGCCCTTGATTGGTATGTGGATCAAGTTACTGACCATTCCCTACCGTTGGTTGTTCCCAGCCATTGTGTTGTTCTGCGCGATTGGCGTTTACTCTACCAACAACAATACCTTTGACATCTGGATGGTGGCCATTTTTGGTGTGATCGGTTACTTATTCATCAAACTCGGTACGGAGCCTGCACCCTTGCTGCTGGGTTTCATTCTGGGCCCAATGATGGAAGAGAACTTGCGTCGTGCCCTGCTACTATCGCGCGGCGACTGGTTAACGTTTGTGACTCGTCCACTGTCAGCTGGCTTGTTGGCTGCAGCTGTGCTGTTGCTCATCATCGTGCTTTTGCCTTCGGTGAAGTCCAAGCGAGAAGAGGCTTTTGTGGAGGAGTGATCTTCACATCGCTTAATCAAAAGGCACCTTCGGGTGCCTTTTTTATGTCATCCGCTTGCCTCACAATGGCGCTATGAGTACATCATGCAACTGAATCATTTGCCATCACAGCACCCCCACAGGGTGGCGCTGCACAATGAGATCCACGCCCGACCACCTGAGGCGATGGCGGTCCCGCTGGCCATCTCGCATGTGGTCATGTTGTGCGACGCCGCTCAGCGCGAGGCCAGTCGCGCTCATGTGGCCGATTTGTTGCGCAATCACCATCTTGCGCTGCCCGATGCGGCAACGATTCATTTGCGTGTGGACTTGGGGGCGTTTCGCCTGCGCTGGGAGTTGCACACTGAATTTGTCACTTGGACTTTTATGCGCGCCAGCGCGCTAGAGGGGACCCAAGATCGTGAGCTTGAGTCGGCCATGATGGGCGTGCCGCAGGCTTGGTTTGCTGACTTGCCAGGCCAATGTCTGACCAGTTTGCACCTCTGGGCGCTGCCTGCTGTGGAGGTGAGCGGGTCTAGCCCGTGGGTCAAGAGCATGCTACTGGAGGATACCTTGATTGCCTCCTGCGCAGCCGGGGGTGTGGCCGAGGTGTATACCGATTTTGCGATTCATGCCGATGGGTTCTCACGCATGCTCTTGTTTGTAGGGGACATGACGCCACGCCGACTCGGGCGCTTGGTTCAGCGTTTGCTGGAAATTGAAACCTACCGCATGGCTGCCCTACTGGGTTTGCCGCTGGCGCGTGGGGCTTCTGCCGTACTTGCCACTGCGGAGCGCGAGCTGGCCGAGTTGGCAGAGGCCATACGCAGCGCCAACCGTAACGAAGAGCCCCAGCTGCTGGACCGGTTGACCCGGCTGGCCGGTCAGGTTGAGAGTCAGCATGCGGCGACGCATTCGCGATTTTCTGCCTCGATGGCGTATTTTGAGTTGGTGGATAAGCGCATTGATGATATTGCCGAGACGCGTTTGCCCGGTATGCAAACCATCCAGGAGTTCATGGATAGGCGCTTGTCGCCCGCACGCAGCACCTGTGAGTGGGCGACTCGGCGGCAAGACGCGTTGTCGCAGCGGGTTTCGCGCATCAGTAATCTGCTGCGTACGCGGGTTGAAATTGTGCAGGAGCAAAGCAGTCAGGCTTTGCTGGCGACCATGAATCAGCGACAGGACATGCAGCTTAAATTGCAAACCACAGTGGAAGGCTTGTCCGTGGCGGCCATTACGTATTACGTGGTGGGGCTGATTGCCTATCTGGCCAAAGGCGCGCACAGCCTAGGTTGGCCTTGGAGCGCTGAAAGCACGTCAGCCTGGGCTGTTCCATTGGTTGCGCTGAGCGTTTGGTGGTCTCTGAGAAAATTACATTTAAAAATTACTGAACATCAAAATTCGAAATAGATATAAGTGTCATGAAATTCGACTACCAAAATCCTTATGCAACGACACGTTTGCCGGTGTTCGCCCGCAACGTGGTTTCTACGTCGCACCCCTTGGCTTCGCAGGCCGGTTTACGCATGTTGTGGAAAGGCGGTAATGCGGTTGATGCCGCTATTGCCGCTGCCGCTGCCATCACCATTTGTGAGCCGGTGAGCAATGGCCTGGGTAGTGATGCATTCGGAATTGTGTGGGATGGCAAGGAGTTGCATGGTCTGAACGCTTCGGGCTGTGCGCCCCAAGGCTGGACGCCCGACTACTTCAAACGCAAGTATGGCGACAGTGCCACCGCGCCTCCGAAGCGAGGCTTTGATGCCGTCACCGTACCGGGGGCCGTGGCAAGCTGGGTGGCGATGAGCGAGCGCTTTGGCAAGCTGCCTTTTGCCGATTTGCTGGAGCCAGCCATCGAGATCGCCGAGCGCGGTTATTTGATGCCGGTGGTGGTGCAGCAAAAATGGGCCGCTGCGGCCGATGAGATGAAGTCTCTGCCTGGTTTTGCACAAAATTTCTTGCCCTGGGGCCGTGCACCAGAGGTGGGTGAGCTGTTCCAGTTCAGAGCAGCGGCGCGCGGTTTGCGAGCCATAGCGCAAACCAAGGGCCAGGCTTTTTACGGTGGTGAAATCGCCCATGCGATTGAGAAGTTTTCATCAGCCAACAACGGCAAGCTCAAGGCCAGCGACTTTGCTGCCTACCAGCCCGAGTGGGTCAAGCCGATTGGCAAGAACTACCGGGGTTACACCCTGCATGAGATTCCGCCCAATGGGCAAGGCATTGCTGCGTTGATTGCTTTGGGAATTCTGGACAAGTTTGACCTGGGTGCGCTGGCCGTGGACGGCGTGGACTCTCAACATTTGCAGATTGAAGCCATGAAGCTGGCCTTTGCTGATGTGTACCGCTATGTGGCCGAACCCGCCCACATGGAGGTCACGGTCGAACAAATGCTGGACGATGAGTACCTGGCCTCGCGGGCCAAGCTCATTGATATGAAACGTGCGCAAGATTTTGGAGCGGGCAACCCGGTCAAGGGTGGCACTATCTACCTGAGTACAGCGGATGAAAACGGCATGATGGTCAGCTTCATTCAGAGCAACTACATGGGGTTTGGTTCGGGCTGTGTAGAGCCCACGTTTGGCGTTAGCCTGCA
>CANCAO010000076.1 GCA_947374105.1 Comamonadaceae bacterium
GTATTGAAGCCGCTAGGTGGCGTGAATGGCGCACCAGCCGACGCGCCCGCCAAAATGAGCAAGCCAGCATGGGTATTGCTGTTAGTCGTCAGCGCAGATTGGAATGCCTCCAATGTGTTATCCATCACGTTGTTTCGTGTAGGCGTAAATGGAGTGGTGATGAGATCTACACCAGACAACTGTGTTGTTAAGCCCAGCGCCGTTTTGACGTTGGTCATAGCTGTGCTCACTTGAGTTGTCGTAATGACGGCCAGCGCCGTAGGCGTTAAAGCCGTGTACCAAGCGCTAGGCGAGGTTGGGGCGGCCAAGTTTGCAATCAGCAAATCAGTAAGCGGCGTGACGTTGACGTTTCCAACGGCCATAGCAATTGAGTGGTAGGCCGTTGTATTGGCAACGCTGTTAATCGTGCCCCCTGTTACCTCTATCGCGCATGGAAAAGTTTTGCCTGTCAAATCTACCTGCAACGCACCTGTTAGCGATGTCGTTGAAGACGCAATGGTTGCAGCGCTTGCGCATTTCACATCGACTGTGCCGCCCACAATGGCAAAACCTACGGCAACAGTGCCACCGATGCTGGGGCTGCTGGAAGCGGCCGAGCCGCCTCCACCGCAGCCTACCAAAGCAAGTGCTGATAACAGCATCATCAAAATACCACGGTTGAGTCGGCTCATGTTGAATTTCTATTGTCTTTGTTGGAAGGCGAAGCGTTGGGTGAAAACAAAAAACCTTTGGGTCTCTAACAACAAGCACCCAAAGGTTTGAGCGGTGGTTATGCCGGCACGTCGGCATTCTGTTTCATAAAACAGGAGCCGGCATCATCCAAACAGACTACTCCGACCGCTGTTCTTGTGTTACTTGCCATAGGGGTTCCCCTAGTGTCTGTTTTGACAGTTCAAGATAAATTAAAAACTTATCCTGTCGCTGCAGGACGGGATGTTTATCCGCCAAGGGGGCGCGTCGGTTAATAACAAAGAATGAGGCTTATGGTTTACCCATGAACACACAACTGATTGATCGTATTTATGAGTCCGCCCTAGTTCCAGAGCTTTGGCCAGACGTGCTGGACGAATTGGCGCAGCTGGTGGAGGCAAGAGGTGCTCAACTTTTTGCTGTGCGCGAAAAAGTAATGAATTGGACGACATCCGCTGCGCTCACCGATATTTTTAAATCGTATGTGGATGACGGCTGGTTTGCACGCTGTGATCGGCGCGTTTGCCTTTTCAGCCAGAACAAGCCTACTTTTTTGGTTGAGCATGATTTCTGGACAAACGAACAATTGGATGGCAATGAGATTTACCGTGATTTTTTCAGGCCTAACGGTCTTGGATGGTCTGCAAGCACTGGGCTTGCCATGCCCACAAGAGACAATATCGTCTTCACCGTAGAGCGTGACTTCAAGCGTGGCCCGATTGAACTAGAAAAGATCAATGCGCTCAATGGGCTGCGTCCCCACCTTGCCCGAGCCGCACTGATTGCTGCTCGGCTGAGTCTTAAAAGCGTTCAGGGTGCGAGTAATACGCTGACAGCGTTAGGACTTCCCGCGTTGGTTTTGGACGAAGACGGCATAGTTGTTGAGGCAAACGCCTTGATGCAAAACTTGAGCGAGCACATCCACTGGCGCGCGCAAGGCCGCATTGCTTTCAACGACAAAACAGCCAATGCCCTTTTGTGGGCGGCACTTCCCACTCTTGACAATCTAACTGATGTGACTGCGCGTTCGTTTGTGATGCGCGCACAGGCAGATCGTGCTGCCCTGGTTGCGCATCTGGTGCCCATTAAACGCACAGCCAATGACATCTTCGGACGCTCGTATGCCTTGTTGGTGGCGACGCCTGTCACGGCAGGGCGAGCGCCTCCTGTTGAGCTTTTACGATCTTTATTTGATCTCACACCAGCCGAAGCACGTGTGGCGCGTGGCCTTGCCGCAGGTGAGTCGCTGGACGACATTGCCGAAAATGGTGGCGTGAGTCGCAATACTGTTCGTTCCCAGTTGCAAAAAGTCATGGACAAAATAGGTTGTACGCGACAAGCGGAAGTGACTGCCTTGCTGTCTAGCGTGACAGCCCCTGCAACATCTCTCTAAAACGCAAAGGCCACCGAATTCAAACCAGCATTCCGCAATAAAACTCAAACTTTAGTAACTAAAAATCTTCCCCGGATTCATGATGTTCTTCGGATCCAGCGCATGTTTGATAGCGCGCATCATGGCCACCGCCCCGCCCCCTGTCTCGGCTAGCAGAAAGTCCATCTTGTGCAGGCCCACGCCGTGCTCGCCGGTGCAGGTGCCCTCTAGCTGAAGAGCGCGCTTTACCAGCTTGTGGTTCAACGCTTCGGCAATCTCGCGCTCCTGGGGCTTGTCGGGGTCAATCAAATAGCCAAAATGGAAGTTGCCGTCGCCCACATGGCCGACCAGAAAGTAGGGAATGCCGCTTGCATCGGCCTCGGCTACAGAGTCAAGCAGGCAGTCGGCCAGGCGCGATATGGGCACACAGGTGTCGGTGCTGATCGCACGGCAGCCGGGTTTGCTCTGGATGGCGGCGAAGTAAGCGTTGTGTCGCGCTGCCCATAGCTTGGTGCGCGCCTCTGGCGTGCTGGCCCACTCAAACGCTTGTCCGCCTTGCTCGCTGGCCAGGTCTTGCACGGTTTCAGCCTGCTCTTTCACGCTGGCGGGTGAGCCGTGGAACTCCATCAGCAGCATAGGTTCCTCACGCAGGCCCAATTTGCTGTGGGCATTGACCATGCGTACCGTGTTGTGGTCAATCAGCTCCACGCGTGCAATCGGGATGCCCATCTGAATCACCTGAATGGTGGTGCGCACGGCGGCCTCAATGCTGGGGAAGGAGCACACTGCCGCCGATATCGCCTCGGGCAAGGGGTAGAGCCGCAGCGTGATCTCTGTGATCACGCCCAACGTGCCCTCACTGCCCACCATCAGCCGCGTCAGGTCATAGCCGGCCGCTGATTTTTTGGCGCGCGTACCGGTGCGGATCACCTCACCGCTGGCCGTCACCACCTCCAGCGCCAGCACGTTCTCGCGCATGGTGCCGTAGCGTACGGCGTTCGTGCCGCTAGCGCGCGTGGCGCTCATGCCGCCAATCGACGCGTCAGCGCCGGGGTCGATCGGGAAGAACAGGCCGGTGTTTTTGATGGCGTCATTGAGCTGCTTGCGCGTCACGCCGGGCTGCACGGTGACGGTGAGGTCGTCGGCGTTAACGCGCAGGAGCTTGCTCATGCGGCTCACGTCGATGCTGATGCCGCCCTGTATGGCCAGCAGGTGGCCCTCAAGCGAGGAGCCCACGCCAAAGGGAATCAATGGCACGCTGTACTGGCTGGCCAGCTTCACCGTGTCGGCCACATCGGTGGTGGATTCGGCAAACACGACGGCGGCGGGCGGCGGCACGGTGGTGTAAGCAGATTCGTCGCGGCCATGCTGTTCACGCACGATTTGGGCGGTGGAGCAGCGCTCGCCGAAACGCGCCTTGAGCGCATCAATCAAAACCTGCGGTACGTCACGTGGGGCGATGGCGGGCAGCAGGTGGGTAGAGGAGGTGGGTGCGTTCATAATCGCATTTTCCACCAAGGTGACCATCATGGGCAATCGCCTCACACAAATCGCCACCCGCACGGGTGATGACGGCACAACCGGCCTCGGTGACAACACCCGGGTGTCCAAGAGCAGTCTGCGCGTGCAGGCCATGGGTGAGGTGGATGAACTCAACTCTCACATCGGCGTACTGCTGTGCGAAGACATGTCCGACGCGGCACGGGCGGTGCTTGTGGAGGTGCAACACCAACTCTTCAATCTGGGTGGCGAGCTGTCTATTCCTGGATTCGAGCTGCTCAATGCGGATGCTGTTCTTGCGCTCGATCAGGCGCTGGAGACCTTCAACGCGACCCTGCCCCGGCTGCAAGAGTTCATCTTGCCTGCAGGCAATCGCGCGGCGGCCCTAGCGCATGTGTGCCGCACCGTGGCGCGCCGGGCCGAGCGCAGCATCGTGGCGCTGGAAGGGCAAGAGACCTTGAAAGCCACGCCGCGTCAATACCTGAACCGCTTGAGCGACCTGTTGTTTGTGTTGGCACGTGTTCTCAACCGCCTGAACGGCGGTGATGACGTTTACTGGAAGAGTGAGCGCATGGCCCGGTCAGATGCGGCGCAGACCACAGAATAAACCGCCTCAAACCTCGCGCAACAGATTCGCTAGCTCCACCGCCGATTTCACGTCCATCTTGTCGAACACGCGGGCGCGGTGCACTTCGACGGTCCGCACGCTGATGTCGAGTTGATCGGCAATGCGCTTGTTGGGTAGGCCATCGACGACCAGGCGCATGACGTCGCGCTCACGCTCGGTCAGGTCGGCGAGACGCTGGCGCACACGGTTTCGCGCTTGTTGTGCCTGCACGATCAGGGCAGATTGCGCAATGGCTTGCTCGACGCGGTCTACCAAGGCATTGTCGGAAAAAGGCTTTTCACAAAAATCAAACGCACCCCGCTTGACTGTGGCTACGGCGGTCGGTACATCGGCGTGACCGGTCAGAAAAATCACGGGCATGATTTGATGCAAGTCCCGTTCCACCAGACGCTCAAACAGAGCCAAGCCACTCAGGCCCGGCATGCGTACATCAAGCAGTAGACAGCAGGGGTTTTGGGGGGCAAACCCGGCGTCGATCATTTGCAAGAAAGCTTCGGCATTCTCAAAGGCCTGACTGGGTAGGCGGCGTGAGCGCAGTAGCCAGGCCAGCGCGTCGCGCACGCCCGCGTCGTCATCCACAATAAAAACAGAGGCGTCAATCACAGGTTGCATGGCACTAGTTTACGCAAGTGGCAGCGTGAAGCTGAACACCGTGCCCTGAGGCGTGTGTGGAGTAAAGCTCAAGTTGCCCCCGTGCTGCTCAATCACGGTACGGCACAGGCTCAGACCCAAGCCCATGCCTTCGGCCTTGGTGGTGAAGAAGGGGGTGAACAGTTGCTGGGCCACCTCGGGTGCAATGCCGGGGCCGATATCGGTCACCGAGAACACGAGTTGGCGTTCATCCGCGTTGTTGTAGCGTTTGACCTCCAGCAGCAGCACACGGCGGGAGATGCCTGGAACGTCCATCGCCTGCATGCCGTTGCGTGCCAGGTTGAGCAGCACCTGCTCAACCATAGTGCGGTCGCACAGCACACGGGGCAGGCTGGGCGGCAGGCGCAGTTGCACCTGCACCGAGAGCTTGCGCGCTTGCAAATTGACCAACGGCATCACGGCATCGAACAGTGCATGCGGCGTCACTGCGTCACGCGCCTGGTCGCGCCGACGCACAAAGTCATGCACGCTTTTGATGACCTTGCCCGCGCGTTCGGCCTGCTGGGCAATGCGCAGCATGGCCAGCTCCAGGTCGGCGGACGTGTGGCGGCCCTCGCGCAGCAGGTTGGTGGAGCCGGTGGCGTAGCTCGAGATGGCGGCCAGGGGCTGGTTCAATTCATGACTGAGCAAAGAGGCCATCTCGCCCACCATGGCCAGTCGCGCCGTGGCCTGCAAGCGGTCCTGGCTGGCACGCGACAGCTCCTCCACACGGCGCTGTTCGCGGATGTCCAGAAACGCGCTCATCCAGCCGGTCTGCTCGCCTTGTTCGTTGATGAGCGGGGCTTCGATGATGAGTACCGGGATGCGCGTGCCACCCTTGTGCATGAAGACCGACTCAAAGCCTTCACGCGGCGGCGCGGTGCCGGCCAGTCGAATGTCTTGCCGCTTTTTATACTCATCCGCCAGCTCAGGCGGCCAGTAGGGTGCGTTGACACTTTGGCTCATGAGTTCTTCCGCGCTAAAGCCCACCATTTCGCAAAACGCCGGGTTGACGTAGGTGATGTGGCCGTTGAGGTCGCGGGCGCGCAGGCCAGTGATCAGGGAGTCCTCCATGGCTTTGCGAAAAGCTAAAGCCTCAGCCAAATCACCTTCGACCTTGAGACGACGGCGCATGTCGCGCCCGAGCAGGTACAAAATTGCGATCAAGGCAAGTGACATAGCCGTGACCAATGCGGTCAGCACGTTAGGGAAAAGATCCGGTGCACCGCGCCAGTTGTCCAGACGTAACACCAGCGTGGTGCCAGAGAGGTCGAGCAATTGATGTGTTGTGAAAACACGATCAGCCCGGCGCGCCTGGCCGCGTATCGCCAGACGAGTGCCGTCACCTTCAGTAAACGAGATCTCTTGACTGCGTGTCAGCTGACGACTGATCAGCTCATTGAGTATTCCCTGTAGCGAATAGGTAGCGACCAAATAGCCTGTTAATCGGCCTGCCGTGACCAGTGGCAGGCACAGCTCCATCACCTCGGTTCCCAAGCCCTCAGCCAACAATACAAAATAACTGGTTGAATACGCGGGTCCGCTCAAACGGCGCGCCGTTGAACAGGTTTGCACCACATCGGCTTGTGAGTTGGTACGCCCAAATCGGTCAAACACAGGTGCGCTAAAAGGGGTTTCCACTTGCGCGATGATTTTTTGCGCAGGGTCGCGCCACTCAATGCGCAACAGTTCACGGTGTTCGCGCAAAAAGGCGTGGGCATCGGCAAGCCAGACGCTGGGTGCGGGCTCATTGAACTGTAGGGCCTGTAGGCTTTGCACATTGCGTGTGAGGGCAGATCGCACCTCACCCACGGCCTCGGTGGCGTCGCGTTCCAGACGGCTTTGAACCTGGCTAGCTTCATAGCGCCCGGCCAGCCACACCAGTGTGAAAAGCAACGCGAGCACCAGCACAATCAAGGCCGACCATAAGCCCCGGCGACGCCAAGCGGGAGGCATGCGAGCCGTGACCAGACGCGGCGTTTTCACAGTATGCGGTGCGCCAGCGCGGGCAGTTCCTGGCGGCAGTGGCGCAGCAATTCGGGATTGAGATCGCCCAGCACCAAGCCCTCGCCCTGCGCTTGGCTAGCGAGCACGCGTCCCCACGGGTCAACCCCCATGGAATGGCCCCAGGTCTGGCGCCCGTTTTCATGTACCCCGCCTTGCGCAGCGGCCATCACAAAAGCCAGGTTCTCAATAGCGCGTGCGCGCAATAGCACCTCCCAATGGGCTTGGCCGGTGGTGTAAGTGAAGGCGCTTGGTACCAGCAGCAGGTCGGCCCCGGCACGGGCATAGGCCCGGTACAGCTCAGGAAAACGTAAGTCATAGCAAACGCTCAAGCCCAGACGCCAGCGGTGCCCATCGCGCGAGGGCAACTCAAACGTCACCGGCTGTTGGCCGGCCAGGAGCACGCGTGATTCGTCGTAGCGTTCCTGGCCATTGTCGAAACGAAACAAGTGAATTTTGTC
>CANCAO010000077.1 GCA_947374105.1 Comamonadaceae bacterium
TGCTGTGGCGCGCACCCTGCCCCAGCCTGGGGCCTGGATGGACGCTTTGCGCAAGCTGTTGGCTTTCCCCATGTTTGCAACAGTGGTCTGGCTGGTCTGGGTGCTGGGCCAGCAAAGCGGGATTGACGGGGCAGGCGCGCTGCTGGCGCTTCTGGTGGTCTTTAGTGCCGTGCTGTGGTCGATCTCGCTGCGGGGGCGTTTGCGAATCACGATTGCTTCCATTTCAATAGCTGCTTGCGCTGCGACTCTATGGGCGCTCGGCCCCTTGGTCATTAAGTTGAGTGAACCGAATGGCACGCAAACCACGCACCAAGGCTGGCAAGCCTGGACGCCCGGCAAGGTGGAACAACTTCTGGCTGACCAAAAACCTGTGTTCGTTGATTTCACCGCCGCCTGGTGCGTGACCTGCCAGTACAACAAGAAAACCACCCTGGCCAATGCCGAAGTGCAGGCCGCGTTTGAGGCCAAAGGCGTGGTCATGCTGCAAGCCGACTGGACGCGCCGCGACCCGGCCATCACCGCCGCGCTGGCGCAACTGGGGCGCAACGGCGTGCCGGTTTATGTGTTTTACAAGGCGGGGCGCGCACCGATGGTGTTGTCTGAGATTTTGAGCGTGCGGGAAGTGCTCGATACGATTGGCCAGATATAACCCCCCTCGACCACCACCATGACCATGACCACTGCGGACACCATCACTCACATCCTCAACACCTACCGCACCGTCGCTGTGGTGGGCCTGTCGCCCAAGCCGCACCGCGACAGCTACGAAGTGGCGGCCTATATGCAGGCCCACGGCTGGCGCATCATCCCCATCAACCCCAACGCGGCCGAGGTACTGGGTGAGAAGTCCTACGCCACCCTGAGCGAAGCCGCGCAGCATGAGCGCATTGAGCTGGTGAACTGCTTTCGCAACAGTGCAGACATCCCACCCATCGTTGATGAAGCCATGGCCATCGGGGCCAAGGCGGTTTGGATGCAGCTGGACATCGCCCACGCAACAGCGGCAGAGAAGGCCCGCGCGGCGGGCTTGCTGGTAGTGGAAAATCGCTGTTTGAAAATCGACCACGCCGCACGCCCCCACGCATGACCACAGACACGCGCCCCAACGAAGCCACGCCAAAGATCACGCACGAGACACTGAGCGTCACGCACGCCGAGTTTTGCCGAGGCCTGCCCGCCGGTGAGTTCAGCCTCATCGTTGACCCGGTCAAGGCGCGCAAGTACATCCGCCAACGCTTGTTCCTCCTACCTTTGATGCTGCCGGTAGTAGGCATCGGCGCAGCGCTGGCGATTTCGGGCCACCCGTGGCTCGGCCTGGCGCTGATTTTGGGCGGCGGCTTTGTGCACCGCATCGTGACCCACCAAGCCCCCAAAATCTTGCTGCACTTGGCCATCAAAGACCAGCGCACTTACTTTGAGGCTATCGAGTACGAAATGCTCGAAGTGCGCCTGCGACAATCCTGAGACTTTGCAGGACAGACCGCAATGACGCGAAGCGCACCAGCTCTGTCATCAACTGATTAAACCCATGAACACATCCACATCCCCTTTTGCCCCTCTGCAAAACGACACCTTCTTGCGCGCCTGCCTGCGCCAAGCCACACCCCACACACCCGTCTGGCTGATGCGCCAAGCCGGGCGCTACCTGCCCGAGTACCGCGCCACGCGCGCCAAGGCCGGCAGCTTCATGGGGCTGGCCACCAACACCGACTTCGCCACCGAAGTCACCTTGCAGCCGCTGGAGCGCTACCCGCTGGACGCGGCGATTTTGTTCAGCGACATCCTCACCGTGCCCGACGCCATGGGGCTGGGCCTGAGCTTTGCCCTGGGCGAAGGCCCCAAGTTTGCCCACCCGGTGCGTGACGAAGCCGCTGTGATGAAGCTTGCCGTGCCCGACATGGACAAGCTGCGCTATGTGTTTGATGCCGTCACCTCCATCCGCAAGGCTCTGAATGGCCGCGTGCCGTTGATCGGCTTCTCAGGCAGCCCGTGGACGTTGTCGTGCTACATGGTGGAGGGCGCGGGCTCGGACGACTATCGCCTCGTCAAGTCCATGCTCTACAGCCGCCCCAATCTGATGCACCACATGCTGCAAGTCAACGCCGACGCGGTGGCCACTTACCTGAACGCCCAAATCGACGCAGGCGCGCAGGCCGTGATGATTTTTGACAGCTGGGGCGGCGTGCTGGCCGATGGCGCGTTTCAAGAATTCAGCTTGGCCTACACCCGGCGCGTTCTGGCCCAACTCAAACGCCACGGTGTCGATGGTCAACTGGTACCGCGCCTGGTCTTCACCAAAGGCGGCGCACTCTGGCTAGACGACATGGGGTCGCTGGACTGCGAGGTGCTGGGCCTGGACTGGACGGCCAATCTGGCTAGAGCGCGCGCCCGAGTGGGCGGCTCGGTTGGTGGCCCTGGCAAAGCCTTGCAAGGCAATATCGACCCCAACGTGTTGTTCGCCCCACCTGCTCAGATTGAGGCTGAAGTGATCAAGGTGCTAGAGAGCTTTGGCACACCGCACTGCGCGCCCGCCGACCAGCCCGATCTCACCGGTCCGACCCACATCTTCAACCTGGGCCACGGCATCAACCAACACACGCCGCCCGAGCATGTGACGGCACTGGTGCAGGCGGTGCATGAGCACTCCCGAAAAATGCGCTGACTTTAGTTCCTGTGAGGTTAGATATCCAATTTGATTGGGTCGATGGGGCATGGTTTAATTAACAAAGAGTTACAGTTATGAACCCAATGCGCTGTCCGCCACCCTCAAGGAGCAACCCTCATGAAAAAGCCCCCTCTGACAGAAACTGACTTCTCCAAATTGATGCCCGACGCCTTGGATCCCAACGGCAGCATCGAAGACAATGAGCCCGACTGGGCAGCCCGGGCCGTGGGAAGCGGCGTGGCATGTGTTATTGCTTTCATCCTGATCTTTTTAGACATCTACTTTGCTGATCAGATTTTCAAAGGGCGCTCCTTTGAACTTGCGGAAAGCATGAGTTACTTCTTGATTGCAGTAACGATCGGTTTGGGGGTTTACTGCGCGCATGCAGGCTTTAAAGTCAACGTCAACAAAAACAAAACTACAAAAATCTCAGGTGCTCGCAAGTGAAACCGTTGGGCTTTTCTAAGAATTAGCAGTTTTCCATAGCATAAAACCGCACTGCTTTATAGGGTAAGTCCTGAGTTATGCACAAATTTATCGTTTCGAAAGCGTCTTCTTCTTCCATTTCTCGCAACTGCGCTATTAAACAAATAGCAGACGTAAGTAATTGATTTATAAAGAATTTATGTTTTGCTTTTTTTCCGTGCATTTTGCCAAACCCCTTGATTTATAAGGGTTTGACACCTGCGAACGTTGGTTATCAACAAAGTTATCCACAGATTCTGTGAATTTCCGTAAAGCGCTTTAATAACAAGTACTTAGCGCGCTTTTCAACAGTTAACCTGAACTCTCTTTCGCAAAGTCACTTTGTCATGACCCACTGGCTTTCGGTCCTCGTCCAGACGCCAGCCCACAGCGCAGTCGCGGGACCCTTGACTTATCAAAGTGAATTGGCGCTTGCCCCCGGCACGTTGGTGCGGGTTCCATTTGGCAAACGTGAAACCCTGGGGCTGGTGTGGGGGCTGGCTGATGCACCCCAAACCGACCAGATGGACATTGGCAAAATCCGCCCCATTTCCGCCACACTTGATGGCATTGAGCCTCTGTCATCAGGCTGGCGCAGCTTGATTGACTTTGCCGCAAGCTATTACCAACGATCACCGGGTGAGGTGGCACTGGCCGCCTTGCCACCGCAATTGCGCGATCTGCAACCAGTGCAGCTAGCCCGTCGGCTCAAGCGCCAAGCCCGTGGAAGCCATGACGTTATTCATTCACAGCGACCCCATGAACCTGATTTAACCCCCGAGCAAGCCAACGCGATCCAACAGATTGAAGCTCAACCTGGCCCATTTCTCCTGTTTGGTGCCACGGGCAGCGGCAAGACCGAGGTGTATCTGCGCTGCGTGCAGGCCTTGCTGGAACGTGATGCTGACGCCCAAGCCTTGGTGATGGTGCCGGAAATCAACCTCACACCACAGCTCGAAACCCGCTTTATAGAGCGCTTTGAAGCGGCTTATGGCACAGGGACGGTAGTCTGCCTGCACAGCGGCATGACGCCTGCGCAACGCCTAAAAGCCTGGCTAGCGGCACACAGCGGCAGCGCGCGCATTGTGCTGGGAACGCGCATGGCGGTGCTGGCCTCGCTGCCGGGACTTAAGCTGATCGTGGTGGATGAAGAACACGACCCGAGCTACAAGCAACAAGAAGGCGCACGCTACTCAGCGCGCGACTTGGCCATTTACCGGGGGCGCTTGGAGGGTGCCAAAGTGATTTTGGGCTCGGCCACGCCCTCGCTGGAGAGTTGGCACCACAGCCGACCCGCCACAGAAGGTGGGCGCTACCTGCGCTTGCACATGCCCAGCCGCGTGGGTCAAAGCAAGGCCGACTACAACCCTGACACCGGCATGGCCAACGGTCTGCCCTGGGTGCGGCGCGTGGACATGAACCACCAACCCAAAAAAGCGGTGTTCTCGCCGCCGCTGCTCGACGCCATCCAGACCCGCATCGCCCGCGGCGAGCAATGCCTGATCTTGCTGAACCGACGTGGCTATGCGCCCGTGTTGAGTTGCAACGCATGCGACTGGAAGAGCGAATGCGCACATTGCAGCGCCTACCGCGTGTTCCACAAGATCGACCGCACGCTGCGCTGTCACCACTGCGGCTTCACTGAGCGCGTGCCACGCGCCTGCCCAGCCTGCGGCAACCCTGACATCACCACGGTGGGGCGCGGCACGGAGCAACTGGAAGAACACTTGGCAGATTTGCTGACCGAGGTGCGGCGACCTGATTCAGTGACCGATTCGCAGCCTGAAGGCCTGCCCGTGCGCATCTTGCGCATCGACGCCGACAGCACGCGCCTCAAGGGCGCGCTGGCCGCACAAATGGCGCAGGTACACGCCGGTGATGTGGATGTGCTGGTCGGCACGCAGATGATAGCCAAGGGCCACGACTTTCGCCGCATCACGCTGGTGGCCGCACTGAACCCGGACGGCGCGCTGTTTTCAAGCGACTTTCGCGCGCCTGAGCGGCTTTTCAGCCTCTTGATGCAGGTCGGCGGGCGGGCGGGGCGCGACGCTGCGCTCAGTAGCCAGAGCGAAGTGTGGGTGCAAACTTTTCACCCGCAACACCCACTGTTTGAGGCACTGAAGCGGCACGATTACCCGGTCTTTGCGGAACAGCAACTCCTCGAGCGCGAGCAAGCCGCCCTGCCACCCTTCAGCTTTCAGGCCCTGGTGCGTGCCGACGCCCGTACGCAAGAGGCCGCGCAAGGCTTTCTTAACCACGCCAGTGCTGTCGCAGGCACCGTGTCTGAAGCGCCTTACGTCACGCTCTACCCGGCCGTGCCCATGAGCATCCAGCGCGTGGCCAATGTGGAACGCGCCCAGATGCTGGTGGAGAGCACTTCGCGTGCGGCCTTGCAACGGTTTTTATCGGCTTGGCATGGGGTGTTGCATGCGACGCGGCAGGGGCCTGAAGGGAAAGGAGTGATTAGGTGGGCGGTGGATGTGGATCCGCTGTTGATTTGATTTGCTATTTATTTAATAGCTAGCCATGCTTGTTTTTATTGCTGTTGGAGCTAGTGGCAACCCAGAAAAAATCAAACCACCAAGTGCACCACCCCAGAAAACGTCAAAAAAGCCGCCGCCGTCGAAACCAGAATAATCCGTGCAATCCTTCCGTTATCCGCCCCAAAACGCTCAGCCAGCAAAGAGACGTTGCTGGCGCTAGGTAAGGCAGCCACTAGCACCATCACGGTCAGGGCGGATCGTTCCAGCGGCACACCGAGCCGGATGGCCGTGCTGCCCACAAGCAGCACCAGCACGGGATGCAAAAAAAGTTTGAGCATCGCCACCGGCACGTAGTCGCGCAGGGGGATGGGCGGATGATCGTGCAGGGCCGCGAGCATTTGCGAACGCGCCAGTACCGCGCCAATGGTGAACAACGCCGTGGGTGAAGCCGTATCAGCCAGCAGCCAGACGGTTTTTTCCACGGGGCCGAGCAAACTTAAGTGCAGCGCCGAGGCCACAACGCCGCCCACAATCGCCCAGGGCATAGGGTTAAACAACATGCCCTTGAGCGCGTTGCGCATGGCCACGCCCATACCGTGCGTGTCGGCTGCGTCCAGGCGAGACAGGCCTACACACAGCGAGGTGGTGATGACCATGTCCACCACGATGGTGATGATCATGGGGCCCGCCACTTGCCCGCCCAGCAGCGCGATCAGGAGTGGCACGCCCATGAAGCCCGTGTTGGGAAAGGCTGCAACAAGGGCACCAAAGGAAGCATCATTCCAGCCAATGCGTTGGTTCATGCTGGCCGCAATGGTGAAGCACACCATGGTGAGCGCGCATATCAACCAGGTGAAGAACACACTGATGTCCAGCAACTGAGCAATCGGTGTGGTCGCACCAAAGCGATACAGCATGCAGGGCAGGGAAAAAAACAGCACGAAACCGTTCAGGCCCGAGATGGCTTCGAGGGGCAGCATGCTGCGGCGCGCGGCCACATAGCCGCACAGCACGAGGGCAAAGAAGGGAAAAGTGACGGTGAAGATGTCAAGCACGGGCCGTATTGTCCTACTTGAAGTTCCCCTTTTCTTGAAAACCATTCTCTAGGCGGAGAAATCGCCTTCGGCAAGGCTTGGTGTGGTCTGCGTTGATCAGGCGCCTCCGCGGAAAAGCGAAAACCCCCAGGGCGTGAATTTGAAGGGCAGATGTGTGTGCTGCTCAACACGGCTGATGTGAAAGTGATAAGGCACCATTTCCAGAAAACCCGGTTCGTTCAGATCGTAGCCGGATTCATGTCTGAACTGGCGGTAGTAGCCTCCAACATCAAATGACACTTCATAACCGCCAGCGCAGATTGCTTCGCTCATCAGGGCCGGATGCACCAACAGCCCTTGCGGACCGACCGAACCGCTGGCGATGAGTTCGCCCGCGCCCGACGCATCTGGGCGCAGCCGACACACATGAACTTGCAGCCCGGTCGCAATGCGTCCGCGCGCCACGTCAACACAATGAATGGAAAGTCCACCGACCATTTGGAATCTTTTTCTAGTTAATTCAGTTCAACTTCGCGCCCGAGGCCTTAACCGCCGGGCCCCAATCGTTGACTTGACGGGTCACGAAGTCGGCAAATTCGGATTGCGACATTTTGCGGGTGGCAATGGCCA
>CANCAO010000078.1 GCA_947374105.1 Comamonadaceae bacterium
TGCTGCTCGGGCGGGCCCATGTAAGTCCAGACCACGCCGCCGCGCACTTCACAGGGGTAGGCCTTGAGCTTGACCTTGTCGCACAGCGTGCTGGTCTCGGGCTCGGAGGGGATGTCGGTGCATTGGCCTTCTGCGTTGTACTTCCAGCCATGGTAGGGGCAGCGCAGGCCGTCGCCCTCATTGCGGCCAAACCAGAGCGAGACCCGGCGGTGCGCGCAAAACTCGTCCATCAGCGCGATCTTGCCCGTGGCATCGCGAAACGCCACCAGTGATTCGGACAACAGTTTGACCCGCACCGGCGGGCAGCCGGGCTCAGGCAGCTCACGCGCCAGCAGCGCGGGGATCCAGTAGCGGCGAAACAGCGTGCCCATGGCGGAGCCGGGGCCGGTTTGGGTGAGGACTTCGTTTTGTTCAGTGGGGTTCATTTTTTCTCCTTGCTTACTCGGGCGCAATATTGGCTTTTTTAACCACCTGCGTCCACATTTTCAAATCGCTGGCCACCAGGGCTTCCAGCCGCTCGGGTTTGCCGCCCGCCGTGTCCACGCCGACTTTGTCCAGCGCTTCTTTCACATCAGGCAAGGTCAGCAACTGGTTGAGTTCGGCGTTCATTTTTTGCAGCACATTGGCAGGGGTACCGGCCGGGGCCATCACGCCAAACCAGGCCTCGCTCACCACCTTGGGCACGCCCGCCTCGGCCATGGTGGGCAGGTTGGGTAGCGGGGCCACGCGCTCGGCACTTAGTACGGCCAGCGCCCGCATCTTGCCGCTTTGCACCAGCGGCAAAGCGGTTTGCAGCACCACCACACCGGCCTGCACATGGCCCGCGGCCAAATCATTCAAAGCGCCCGCCATGCTTTTGTAGGGTACATGCAGCAGCTTGATGCCCGCCTCTTGCATGAACAACTCCATCGTCAGGTGCTGCACGCCGCCCAGTCCTGGCGAAGCGTAGTTCAAGCTGCCTGCGGGCTGCTTCTTGGCGTAATCCACAAACTCGCGCACGGTTTTGGCGGGCACCTTGTTGGCGACGATCAGCACCAGAGGGCTGGCACCCAACATCACGACGGGTACAAAACTCTTGACGGGGTCGTAAGGTAGTTTGGTTCGCAGTGCGGGCAGGGTGCTGAAGGACGTCGCCGCAAATAGAAAACTGTAGCCATCCGGGTTGGCCCGAGCCCCAGCTTCAATGCCGATGCTGCCTCCCGCGCCGACCTTGTTCTCAACCACAACCGGCACGTTCCAGCGCTGCGTGAGCTTGGGGCCAAGCAGGCGCGCGAGTTGGTCGCCGGTGGTGCCTGCCGAGGTGGGCACGATGAATTGAATGCTGCGGTTGGGATAGTCTTGCGCATGGGCCAGCACTGGCAGCGCAGCGGCGCAAGCCAGCGTCATCCATGCCCTCAAGCGTGTCAGCTTCATTGTTGTGTCTTGTTGAAGTTAAGCGGACTCTCATTATTCGAGTGAGCTGTATCCTGTGCAATACTTGATTTCCCTACTCAGGAGTCAACCATGTTGGTCAGAAGTCGTGCGCTTTCGAGGTTTCTTTTTGGCTTTGCCGGGCTCGTGCTCGCTGCCAGTTCAGGCGTGTCGTATGCGCAAACCGTAGCTCCCGATTCGTATCCGACAAAACCGGTTCGTATCCTGGTTGGCTTCACCCCCGGTGGCGGGCCTGACATTACCGCTCGACTGCTCGCACAAAAACTCACAGAGGGCTGGAAGCAGCCTGTCATTGTGGAGAACCGCCCCGGTGCGGGCAGCAACATCGCGGCGGGGGCGCTGGCCACGGCCCCGGCCGATGGCTACACGCTGCTTTCAGTGTCATCGGCTCACGCCGTGTCACCCGCCATCTACGCCAAGCTGCCGTATGACGTGGCCAAAGACTTCGCAGGCATCAGCCTCACGGCCACCGGCCCGGCGCTGCTGATCGTGTCGCCGCAGTTGGGTGTGAAGAACGTGGCCGAGTTGGTGGCGCTGGCCAAGGCCAAACCCGGCCAGCTCAACTACTCGTCAGCCGGTGTGGGCAGCGGCGCGCACTTTGCGGTGGAGCTGCTCAAGGCGCAGGCGGGCATTGACCTGGCGCACATCCCCTTCAAGGGCATCCCCGAGGCGCTGACCGAAACCATGGCGGGGCGCACCCAAGTGTTCATCGCGCCCTTTGCCAGCGCCATCAATTTGGTCAAAGAAGGCAAGGCGATGGCCATTGCGGTGACTGGACTCAAGCGCATGGCCGAGCTGCCCGCGCTGCCCACCGTGGCCGAGTCCGGCGTGCCGGGTTTGTCGCACTACGAATGGGTTTTTTGGTATGGCTTGTTGGCCCCGGCCAAGACGCCGCGCCACATCATCGCCAAGCTCAACGCCGAAGTGGCCGTCATCTTGAAACAACCCGAAGTTCGCCAGCGTTTTGCACCGCTGGGCATTGACCCGGTGACCAGCACACCCGAAGAATTTGACAAACTCATCGCCTCCGAAGTGGCCAGTTTCACGCGCCTAGCCAAGGCCGCCAATATCAAGCTCGACTAACCCACTCTCAACACAAAAGTAACCCCATGAAAACACGCATCGGCGACATCGACGTTCACTACACCATCGAGGGCTCCGGCCCCTGGATCACGCTGTCCCACTCGCTGGGCTGCGACATCTCCTCGTGGGACGAGCAGGCCGCACTGCTGGCCCCCAACTACACCGTTCTGCGCTTTGACACGCGCGGCCACGGTCAGACCAGCGCACCGCCCGGCCCCTACACGCTAGAGCAATTGGCCGACGATGTGCACGGCTTGTTTCAACACCTGGGCATTACGCGCACGCATTGGCTGGGCATCTCCATGGGCGGCATGATCGGCCAGACCTTCGCCCTCAAATACCCCGGCGTGTTCGCCAGCATGGTGCTGCTCGACACCACCAGCCGTCGCCCGCCCAACGCCGCTGCCATGTGGGGGGAGCGCATTGTCGTTGCCCAAACCCAGGGCATGAAGGGCCTGATAGAAAGCACTTTGGCGCGCTGGTTCACCGCGCCCTTTCGGGCGGCGCATCCTGAGATCATGGCGCGCATCGAGGCGGGTCTTCTCGCCACGCCGGTGGCCGGTTTTTGCGGCTGCTGTGAAGCGATTGCCAAGGTCGATGTGTTTGACCGCCTGCCCGAGATCGACTGCCCCGCCCTGGTGATGGTGGGCGACCAAGACCACGGCACGCCGCCTGAGATGGCGCGGCTGATCCACCAAAACCTGCGCGGCTCGCAGTTCATCGTCATCCCCGACGCGGCCCACATCTCCAACATCGAACAGCCTGAATTCTTCAACCGCGAGTTGTTGAAATTCCTGGCCCAACAAGCAGCCTAAAGCCACCCTGGAGAACGCGCATGACCCTAGCTAAAACCCCAAGCCCGAGTTTGAAAGAACGCCTGCAACAACCCGGCCTGCTGGTCGCCCCCGGCGTCTATGACATGGTCTCGCTGCGCCTGGCCGACACCTTCGGTTTTGGCGCGCTCTACATGACGGGTTACGGCACCGTGGCCTCGCACCTGGGCTTGCCCGATGCGGGCATTGCCACCTACAGCGACATGGTGGACCGCGTCACCGCCATGGCGGGCATGGCGCGCACCCCCTTGATTGCGGATGCGGATACGGGCTATGGCGGCTTGCTCAACCTGCGCCACACCGTGCGCGGCTACGAGGCAGCAGGTGCGGCTGCGGTGCAAATCGAAGACCAGGAGTTCCCCAAAAAATGCGGCCACACGCCGGGCCGCCGCGTCATCCCCATGGAGGAGATGGTGCAAAAAATTCGCGTGGCGGTGGACTCGCGCGAGTCGCCTGATTTTTTAGTCATCGCCCGCACCGATGCCCGCAGCTCACTCGGTTTGGACGAAGCCCTGCGCAGGGGCGAGGCTTATGCGAAAGCGGGGGCCGACATCCTCTTCATCGAATCGCCCGAGTCCGAGGACGAGATGCGCGCCATCGGCCAACTGGGCCGTGAACTGGGCTTGCCCATGGTGGCCAATATGGTGGAGCGCGGCCTCACGCCGGTACTGAGCCAGGCCGCGCTGGAGACGCTGGGCTACAAAATCGCCATCTTCCCCGTCACCGCGCTGCTGGCTTCGGTGCAAGCCATGGCTGCGGTGTACCAGCAGTTCAAACAAACCGGCTCATCTGCCGGTGGCACCCAGCCCCTGTACGACTTTGGTGAACTCACCAAACTGATGGGGTTTGCAGACGTGTGGGAATTTGACAAACGCTACGCCACTGGCGGGTAACACCGCAGGAGAACTTGATGAATCAACGCTTGCGCCGCATCACCACGGCTGTATTTGTCACCCTTTGCGCGCTGCCCAGCTTCGTCTCAGCGCAAAGTGTTTACCCTACCAAGCCCATCCGTCTGGTGGTGCCCTTCACCCCCGGCGGCGTCACCGACACCAGTGGCCGCTTGATCGCCGAGCAGTTGAGCAAGCGCCTGGGCCAGCAGGTGGTGGTGGACAACCGTCCCGGCGCCTCTGGCAACATTGGCACCGCCCTGGTGGCCAATGCCGAGCCCGACGGCTACACCCTGCTGCTGGGCTTTGACGGCACGCTGGTCATCAACCCACACGTGTTTGAGAAAACGCCTTTCAACACCACGCGTGACCTGACCCCCATCGGCAAGATTGGCGATGCGATTTTGATTCTGGTGGCGCACCCGAGTGTGGCCGTCACCAGTTTGAAGGACGTGATTGCCCTGTCAAAAGCGCAGCCGAATGGCCTGTCCTACGGCACTTCCGGCACGGGCGGCACGCCGCACATTGCAGGCGAGTTGCTCAAGCAGCGCACGGGGGCCAACCTCACGCACATCCCCTACAAAGGCGGCGGTCAGGCCATGACGGACGTGCTGGGCGGCAACATCCCGCTGGTGTACACGGCGGTCGCGGGCGCGCAAAGCCACGTCAAATCCGGCAAGCTGCGCGCCATCGCGGTGTCCAGCGCGCAACGCTCCAAATCACTGCCCGACGTGCCCACCTTCATCGAGAGCGGCCTGCCGGGTCTGGCTGATTTTGAGATCAACTCCTGGGTCGGCCTGCTGGCCCCGGCCAAAACCCCCGCCGCCATCATCGAGCGGCTGAACACCGAACTCAATGCCGTGCTGAACGACCCCGAGGTGCGCGAGCGCTTGAACGTGATGGGCATCAGCGCCGCACCCGGCACGGCGGGCAAGTTTGGTGACGAAATAGCGCGCGACTTGGCGCGCTATGGTGCAGTGGTGAAGAGCGCGAACATTCGGGCGGAATAGGACTACTTTTGACTCTTGATACCCTCGATACCCCCGAACCCCTCCAGCAAGCCCGCTTGTGGGGCGATGAGCAATGGACGGCTCGCGTCATCAAAAACGAAGACGATGACGGCTGGGCCGTGGCGATGTACCTGGTCGGCCAGTCGGAGCCCGCTTTGGTGGGCCCGTGGACGATGGGGCGGGACAAAAAGAACCCTAAAGCTCTGGACACGGCGGCCTTCCATACGCTGGTCAAGACGGCCAAAGAGTTCATCCGTCGCTCCGAGCAACAACGCCATGCCGAGCTCAATAAGAACGTGGTCGTCACGGTAGGCGGCAAGCGCATTCGGATTGAACTTGCCATCGTGCCGGATGACGATGGCGCCACTGCCACACTGCGTGCGCAGACCGAACTGGGCGAACAACTCGCCCAGGTTCGCGTTGCGCCTACTTTTAAGTTGACGGTTGACAGCGCGCAGACATGGATTGAATCGGGCTACGTGCGGCCACGGTAAGGCGCCCCCATTGGCATGGAGACTGCCTATGGCCCACCACCGGGCTATATGTGGCAGTTTAATTCGCAATATGGCTGGGGCTGGCGGTAAAACACCGCGTCTGCAGGGTGGCCTTGGCGTCGATGTATTGCCGGGTTTGTGAAGGGCTTAGCTCACTAAGAATAAGCATTTTCAGAGTTAAATTGATTTTTGCGATTTACTTTGAAGTTAGGCAAAACAACCACTTTAGTGATCCGACAAGTCGGGCGCTGGTTTTGCACGGGGCTTTTCCATCACCGCTCCAAACAAGTCATTCCCCAGCCAAGCCGCCAACCAGTGCTGCACCCCGGCCACCGGCGCGGCGTCAAACCAGGTTTTTTCCACAAAGGCGAATTGACGGACGAAGGGGAACAGGGCGACGTCGGCCACTGAAGGCTTGGGGCCGAACAGGTAAGGAGTTTGCAGCAAACGCTCGTTCAGCGGCGCAATGAAGGCGGCGATGGCGGCTGCGCGGTGGGCACTGGGTGGCAACTCGGGGTGGCGGGTGGCGTATTTGTAGCGGTCTAGCAGGGGTTTGAAGACCTCGTCGTTCAAGGTGATCCACTGCATCGTGTCCGCCGCTGAACCTACACACAACCAGCCCTGCGGGTCGCGCTGCCGCAGCGCCCATTGCATGATGGCCAGGCTTTGGTCGATCACTTCACCGTTGGGCAGTTGCAGCACCGGCACGGTGGCTTTGGATGACAGGGCCAAAAAGTCGGCAGGCTTGTCGCCCAGTGCAATCTCCCGCACCGTGACTTCAATGCCCGCGTAGCGCAGCGCCATGCGGGCGCGAATGGCGTAGGGGCAGCGGCGAAACGAATAGAGCACGGGCAGCGCGTGGACGGTCATATCGAAATGATAGCGAGCCCTCCTGTCATCACATGTCAGTGCCGCCATGACAGCCGCTACCATCCCCGCATGAAGAAACCCAGCCTATCCGCCCGCGCGCCCTGCCCTTGCGACAGCGGGCAACCCTATGCCGACTGCTGTGGCCCTTGGCACACGGGCCTGGCCCTGGGCGTGCACGCCCCCACGCCTGAGGTCTTGATGCGCTCGCGCTATAGCGCTTATGTGGTGGGCTTGATTGACTATCTGTTGGCCACTTGGCACGTATCCACGTCGCCGGGCGAGCTGGAGTTGTCGCCGGTCAAATGGCTGGGGCTGGAGGTGCGCCATGCACAAAGCACGGGGGATGCGGGCGTGGTGGAGTTTGTGGCGCGCTGCCGTACGGCTGGCGGGGCGCAGCGGCTGCATGAGACCAGCCGCTTTGTGCGCACTGAGGGGCGCTGGTACTACATCGACGGGCAAGTGGACGACGCGACCTGCGTGCGGTTGGGTTGAGAAACAACTCTATGATGAGCGCCTTAAGATTAGTTACGAACTTGCAAAGTGATCGCTATGAATTTCTATAAAACACTGGCCTTTATTTCCATGCTTGTTGGCAGTGCAGGGGCATGGGCACAGTCGCCGGGCATTTC
>CANCAO010000079.1 GCA_947374105.1 Comamonadaceae bacterium
CGGCGAGCGCCGTCAAAGCGACGACTCCAGTAGCTCAGCCGCATATCTTCTACCCGCACCTCTGCACCGGGCTTGGGCGAGTGGATGAATTTGTCGTCACCCACATAGATGCCCACATGGCTGAAAGCGCGTCTCATGGTGTTGAAAAACACCAAGTCACCGGGCACGAGCTCGGTGCGGTCAATGGTTTGTGTGGCGGCGGCTTGCTGCTCGGCTTTGCGGGGCAAAATCAAGCCCACGGTTTGCTCGTACATGGCGCGCACAAAGCCGCTACAGTCAAAGCCGGATTCAAAACTGTTGCCACCGCGCCGATAGGGCACGCCCAGCGCCCCCATGGCGGATACGACCAGCTCAGACGCCTTGTTGCCCATGGTTTGGGTGACTTGTGTGATCTTGCCCATCAGGCCTTTGTCGGCCAGCAATCGCTCCATGTCGTCGGCCTGATCCGCCGGGGCTGCGTGTACGCTGGCGGCCAGAATTAGGCTAAAGATGATGGCTGTGGTGCGCATGGCAGGTAGGATAGCGGCTTGTAAAGCGTGGTGTCAAGTTAAAGTTTATTCGCGAAATACTTTGCAATACATTGATTCATATTGATTTTTCTCAAAGGCTGCCATGTTCAACGCACTGGTTCTAGATAATAGTGATGGATTTTCTGCCTCAGTTCAGGCGGTGGATGAATCGCGCTTGCCGCCGGGCGATGTTACCGTGGCCGTGGCTTATTCCACCCTCAATTACAAAGACGGACTGGCCATCACCAACAAAGGCCCGGTGGTGCGCCACTGGCCCATGGTGGCGGGCATTGATGGCGCGGGCAGGGTGATTGAGTCCAGCCACCCCGCATGGAAGGTGGGAGATGCCTTTGTGCACAACGGCTGGGGCGTGGGCGAAACCCACTGGGGTTGTCTTGCCGAGAAAGCCCGTCTCAAAGGTGACTGGCTGGTGCGCCTGCCGCAAGCTTTTACGGCTCGCCAAGCCATGGCTATCGGTACGGCAGGCTACACCGCCATGCTGTGCGTGTTGGCGCTGGAAGACCACGGCGTCAAGCCCGACGCGGGCGAGGTGCTGGTGACCGGTGCTACCGGCGGCGTGGGCAGCGTGGCTGTGGCACTCTTGGGCAAGCTGGGCTACACCGTGGTGGCCGCCACTGGCAAGGCCAGTGAAGAGGCCTACCTCAAGTCCTTGGGCGCCAGCGCCGTGATGGACCGTGCGGCCTTGGCTCAACCCGGCAAACCCTTCCAAAAAGAACGCTGGGCCGCCGTGGTGGACGCTGTGGGCTCGCACACCTTGGCCAATGCGCTTGCGCAAACGCGTTACGGCGGCGTGGTGGCCGCCTGCGGGCTGGCGCAAGGCATGGACTTGCCCACCACCGTCATGCCTTTCATTTTGCGCGGCGTCACGCTCGCAGGTGTTGATTCGGTCATGGCCCCGCTGGCCAAACGCCAGCGCGCTTGGGATCGCCTGGCTCGCGACCTGGACCTCAGCCTGCTGGAAAGCATCATTGAAGAAGTGCCTCTGCAATCCGCTATCGCCAAAGCCCAGCAACTCATGGACGGCCAAGTGCGCGGCCGGGTGCTGGTTCGCATCGCTCCTTAATTCTTACTGGAATCCCCCCATGCTCTTAGACGCCGAAGACTCCCAACTCATCCTAGTGGATTACCAAACCCAGCTCATGCCCGCCCTGCATGAGGGCTCTGCCGTGCTGGCCAACGCCTTGCGCCTGGCCAAGCTGGCCAATCTCATGCAAGTGCCGCTCTGGGCTACCGAAGAAAACCCTTCCAGCCTCGGTCCCAACATGCCAGAGTTGGCCGCCCTGATCCAGCAAGCGGGCGGCAAAACCTTGGCCAAAATGCAGTTCAGTGCGGTGGAAGAGGGCCTGGGCGAATGGCTACGCCCATCCGCACCCATATCAGCCCCCAAAGGCAACGCCCGCAGCCTGCCCAAGCACCTGCAAAAACCGCAAGCCAACGAAACCGTCCTGCGCAACACCATCGTCATCGCGGGCTGTGAGGCCCATGTCTGCTTGCTGCAAACGGCGCTTGACCTGTTGGAAGATGAATTTGACGTATGGGTTGTTACCGACGCCTGCGCCTCTCGCACCGAACGCAACCGCGACGCCGCCTTTGACCGCCTGGCCGGTGCGGGCGCGGAGCTGGTGACCACAGAGATGGTCGCTTTTGAGTGGCTGCGCTCGGCGGAGCATCCCGCATTTAAGGACGTGTTGGCTTTGTTGAAGTAGAGGTTGACCCATCTAAATACAGAAATAGGCGCCTGACTAAACGTTAATTTTTGGATGAACTCTCACTCTCGATTCTTGTCGCAAAAACGCTTTGGCTCGCTTGATGGACTAAGAGCCATCAGCATCATCGCAGTGATTTGGCAGCACACAGCGCCGACATGGGTGAGTGCGACGCTGGCTCACATCGGCGCCCAAGGCGTAAACCTCTTTTTCGCAATCAGCGGCTTTTTGATTACGACCCTGTTGCTGAGGGAGCGATCGCGAACTGCAGCAATTGATCTCAAAGCGTTTTACTTACGGCGAGCCTGCCGAATATTCCCTATCTACTATGGTGTTCTTGCCCTTTACATCGTGATAGTGGCGCTAATGGAGATGGATAGCTCCGTAGGGCAAGCCTTTTTCACAAACTTGAAGTACTTCGCCACATTCACTTCTAACCTGTTTGTTCCACTTGATGGTCGCGTCATCTTCTATTTTTCTTGGTCTGTCGCGGCCGAGGAGCA
Organism: Comamonadaceae bacterium; assembly: GCA_947374105.1. GTDB lineage: Bacteria > Pseudomonadota > Gammaproteobacteria > Burkholderiales > Burkholderiaceae_C > CANCDA01. The sequence continues at coordinate 2,740 of CANCAO010000079.1, forward strand.
GTTCTATCTGCTCTGGCCATCATTGCTGCTTATCACTGGAACGATATCGAGAGCATCCATACTTCTATGTCTCACCGTCGTCGCCTGTGCCATAGGCCAGCTACTGGGAAGTCAGCTGCTTTCTGCTGTGCCGATTGCGATTGTTGTTGGTGCGTTGCTTGCAATTGCCTTGCATATCCAGACCGGCTTTCGTGTCCTTGAACCTTTTTTGGCTCGTTCTTGGTCGTTCGTCGCCATCGCAATAAGTTTGGCCATCGCGCTGACCGTAGTATCTGTCCCCAGCTTTGTGACTGACACCTTGTTCGTGGCGATGGTGGGAGCATGTGTTGTCCGCGAGAGTCACGCTCTTGCACAGTTCCTGTCCTGGAAACCAATCGCCTATATTGGATCAATCAGCTACGGCATGTACATGCTTCACTTGCTGTGTAAGAACGTGATCGTGAAGTTGCTTGGCGCATTGAAGTTGCCCTCAAATGGCCTGGAAGTATTTGTCGCCACGCTTTTATTGGTCATCGTTGTAGCCAGCTTAAGTTTTAGGTATTACGAATCTTTCTTTATGAAGATGAAGCCTAAAGTTGCGCTCTAATGGGTGCATGCCCGTCAAGCCGCAAACCTTAACAAGCACTTTCCAGAAGTTTTTTCACTCAGAAAAGTCGAGTGGAATTCTGCTGATTGTCTGCACTGCTGCTTCGCTTTGGATGACGAACTCATCGTTCGGCCCCGACTATGTGAGTGGGTGGCACATGCGGGTCGCTGGCCTCAGTGTGGAGCACTGGGTCAACGATGCGCTGATGGCGATTTTCTTTCTGCTCATCGGCCTGGAACTCGAGCGTGAGTTGTACAGCGGCGAACTGTCCAACATCCGAAACGCCCTGTTGCCGATGTTTGCTGCCTTTGGCGGTATTGCTGCGCCGGCACTGATTCATTTTTCACTCAATGCCGGCACGCCGACGCAAGCGGGAGTCGGGATTCCGATGGCAACAGACATCGCCTTTGCGCTCGGCGTTCTGGCCCTGCTCGGAAACCGCGTTCCGGCATCGCTGAAAGTGTTTGTGGTGGCGTTCGCGGTCATTGATGACTTGAGCGCCATTGTCATCATTGCGGTGTTCTACACCGAGCAACTCTCGCTGGGCTATCTCTTGGCGGCTCTGGCCGTTTGGGCTGTGCTCTGTGGCTTGAATCGTTTCTTGCGCGTGATGGCCTTGACCCCTTACCTGCTGGGCGGCGCGTTGATGTGGTTTCTGATGCTCAAGTCGGGCGTTCACGCCACCATTGCAGGGGTGATGCTGGCCTTTGCCATCCCCTTTTCAGCCAAGGCCGATGACGAGGCCTCGCCTTCACACCGGCTCGAACATTTTCTGCACAAGCCTGTCGCGTTCATCATCCTGCCGATTTTCGCGCTGGCCAATACGGCCATTCTGATTGGCGCGGACTGGATGCAAGACCTGAGCAGTGCGAATAGCCTGGGCATCACTGTCGGCTTGATGGTGGGTAAGCCTTTGGGGATAACGCTCCTCTGTTTCGTTGCGGTTGCCATCGGCCTATGCCGCTTGCCTGCTGATCTGAGTTGGCGGCATGTTGTTGGCGCGGGGATTCTCGGCGGCATCGGGTTCACCATGTCCATCTTCATAACCAACCTCGCCTTCACTGGAGATGCCGGGAACATCAACGCCTCCAAAATGGCGATTCTTCTGGCTTCGCTGGTTTCAGGAATTCTTGGCTTCCTGTGGCTCAGGTTCGTGCGGCAACGTGGTGAAGACGCTTAACAAAGCTCACCACGGCGTCGATCAGCATCTCACTGCGGGCGGTTCTGAATCTGCTTGAGCAGGTACAGGGCCTCCAGCGCTTCGCGGGGGCTTAAATTATCAGGATTAATGGCTGAAAGCGCCTGTTCAATGGCGTGAGTAGCTATGTTTTCAGTAGCAACCTCGGGCAACGCCGGCGTCGCAAACAAATCCACTTGTGCTTGAGACTCAAGCGCCTGGGTCTCTAGCGTGGCCAGGGCGTGGCGGGCGTGGTTGAGGACAGTGGTGGGCATGCCGGCCAGGCGGGCGACCTGGATGCCGTAGCTGCGGCTGGCCGGACCACTTTGGATCTCGTGCAAAAAGACGATGTCGTGGCCGGATTCGGTGGCGCTGACGTGCACGTTGACGGCGGCGTGGTGCTTGGCAGGGAATTCGGTCAGCTCAAAGTAGTGCGTGGCAAACAGGGTGTAGGCCTGGGTGCGGTCGTGCAACTGGGTGGCAATCGCGCTGGCCAGCGCCAGACCGTCGAAGGTGGAGGTGCCGCGGCCGATTTCGTCCATCAGCACGAGCGAGTTGGGCGTGGCGTTGTGCAGGATTTGCGCGGCCTCCAGCATTTCCAGCATAAAGGTGGACTGCGCGTTGGCCAGATCGTCCGCCGCGCCGATGCGGGTGTGGATGGCGTCAATCGGCCCCAGACGGCATGCACTGGCGGGAACGTAGCTGCCCATGCTGGCCAGCAGGGTGATGACGGCAATCTGGCGCATGTAGGTGGATTTGCCGCCCATGTTCGGGCCGGTGATGATCTGCATGCGCTGCTTGGGGCCTAGGCGCGTGTCGTTGGCGATGAACTCGCCCCGGCTGGTTTCCGCCAACCTGGCCTGTACTACCGGGTGGCGCCCCCGGCTGATGTCGATGCAGGGCTCAGTCACGAACTGCGGCGCGCACCAGTCCAGCGTGAGGGAGCGCTCGGCCAGCGCGCACAGCGCATCTAGTGTGGCCAAAGCGCGGGCGAGCTGGGTGAGGCCGTTGATATGGGGTTGAAGCGCATCCAGAACCTGCTCAAACAACCACTTCTCGCGCGCCAGGGCGCGGTCTTGCGCGCTCAGGGCCTTGTCTTCAAAGGCCTTGAGTTCGGGGGTGATGAAGCGCTCGGCGTTCTTGAGCGTCTGGCGACGCCGGTAGTCGTCCGGCACTTTGTCCACCTGGCCCTGGGTGACCTCGATGAAAAAACCATGAACCTTGTTGAACTGCACGCGCAGGTTGGCGATGCCGGTGCGGGCCTTTTCGCGCCCCTCTAGGTCCAACAAAAACGCGTCGCAATTGGTTTGGATAGCACGCAACTCGTCCAGCTCGGCGTCAAAGCCGTCCCGGATGACGCCGCCATCGCGGATCAGTGCAGCGGGCTCGTCCAGCAGGGCGCGCTGCAGCAGGTCGGCGCAACCCACTGGCGGCATCAAGTGCGTTGAAATTTGTGACAAAAGTCCTTCAAAGCCTTGAATAACGTGCGTAAGCAGCTCTGTTTTTTGTAGCGTCTGCTGCAAAGCCACCAGCTCACGCGGGCGCACCTGGCGCAAGGCGATGCGGGCGGTGATGCGCTCTACGTCACTGCTGCCCTTGAGTTGATCGCGTAATTTTGACCAAGGGCCGTCGCGCAGCGTGGCGATGGCGTCCAGCCGTTGTTGGGGCACACGGCGATCGCGCAGGGGGCTGAGCAACCAATTTTTGAGCAAGCGGCTGCCCATGCCGGTCATGCAGGTGTCTAACAGAGAGAACAGCGTGGGCGAGTCCTCGCCGCGCAGGGTTTGTACCAGCTCCAGGTTGCGGCGCGTGGTTTGCGGCAGGTCGATCAGCTCGTCGCTGCGCTGCACGCGCACGCTGTGCACATGGGTGAGCGCGCGGCCCTGGGTGTGCTCGGCGTAGGTCAGCAGTGCGGCGGCAGCGGCGTGGGCCTGAGGCAGGGCATCGGCTTGCCACGGAGCCAGACTGGCCGCCTTGAGTTGGGCCAGAAGCTTGGTCACGCCAGACGCAGTGTCAAACTGCCATTCGGGACGAAGACTGAAAGAAATAGCGCCTGAGAGCGTGCCCGATTGGCGCAGGCCCAGCAGTCGCGCCTCAAACGCGGGTGTGGCCCCGGCGCTGTAAATCAATTCGCCCGGCGCAATGCGGGCCACCCACTCGGGCAACTCGTCAGGCGGGCACTCGGCCAGGAAGACTTCGCCCTGCGTCACGCTCAGCCAGGCCAGGCCGCAGCGGTTGCGCGGACCCTGGTGGATGGCGAGCAGGAGCGACTCTGTCTTGTCGCTCAGTAGCGCGCTGTCGGTCAGCGTGCCGGGGGTAACGACGCGCAGCACCTTGCGCTCCACCGGACCTTTTGAAGCCCCCACCTCGCCCACCTGCTCACAAATCGCCACCGATTCACCCAGCTTGATGAGGCGTGCCAGATAGGTCTCCACCGCATGAAAGGGCACACCCGCCATGGCAATGGGCTGCCCGGCGGACTGACCGCGCTGGGTCAGCGTGATGTTGAGCAGCGCAGCGGCTTTTTCGGCATCGGAAAAAAACAATTCGTAGAAGTCACCCATGCGGTAGAAGACCAGGGTGTTGGGGTACTCGGCTTTGATGGCCAGGTACTGGGCCATCATCGGCGTGTGTTGCTTGAGGTCTTCGGTCATCGCGGGGAGTCTATCAACAACAGGTGGGTCAAGCTTGCAGGATAGGCA
>CANCAO010000080.1 GCA_947374105.1 Comamonadaceae bacterium
AGTTTTTTAACCTCAGCCAGCTCCGTCATGGACGTGGGGCACACATCGGGACATTGGGTGTAGCCAAAGAACAGCACCACGACTTTGCCTGCGAAGTCTTTGAGGCTGCGAGGCTTGCCGTTGTGATCAGTCAGGGCGAAGTCTTTGGCGTAGTCGGCACCGGTGACGTCGATAGCGGTGAACTGTGGCTTGTCTCCGGAGCAAGCGGCCAATAGGGCTGCAGAGCTTATAAATAGTGCATAAGCCGCTATTAATTTAAGAGTATTTCGTTTCATCGTGGATGATTAAAAAAGGTAGTGATCCAGCAGCAGCGCCGCAAACAACAGGCTGAGGTGAATCAGGGAAAAACGGAAAGTTTGACGGGCGAGTTCATCGGAGTAATTGCGAAACAATCGCCAGGCGTAAGCCACAAAACCAGCGTTGAGCAGTACCGCTGCCGCCAAGTAGAACCAAGAGTTCATGCCGTAGATAAACGGAAGCAAACAGGCAGCAAACAAAATCAGAGTGTAGAGCAGAATTTGCAGGCGCGTGAACGCATTACCGTGCGTGACAGGCAACATGGGCAGGCCTGACTTGCGGTAGTCCTCCACACGGTACAAGGCCAAGGCCCAGAAGTGCGGCGGTGTCCACAGGAAAATGATGAGAAAGAGAATGAGTGCCTGCGGCCCCACGTCACCCGTCATGGCAGCCCAGCCCAGCACGGGCGGCATGGCCCCGGATGCGCCGCCGATGACAATGTTTTGCGGCGTCAGCGGCTTGAGGATGACGGTGTAGATGACCGCGTAGCCGACAAAGGTGGCAAAGGTGAGCCACATAGTCAGGGGGTTGACCCACACGTACAAGACCACGGAGCCCGCCACGCACAGAGCGGCTGAAAAAAGCAGGGTTTGCGCGTCACCCAGTTCGCCCTTGGCGGTGGCACGCCAAGCGGTACGCTTCATTTTGGCGTCGATGCCTTTTTCAACAATGCAATTGAAGGCCGCTGCCGCACCCGCCACCAGCCAGATGCCCGCACAAGCAATCAGGCCCAGACGTACATCGTCCAGCGTGGGTAAACCGGGCACCGCCAGCACCATGCCGATAAGGGCGCAGAACACAATAAGTTGCACCACGCGTGGTTTGGTCAGCGCGTAAAACTGGCTGAACACGGATTGCGATGGGGAGGCAATAGAGGCACTCATGAGCGAAGTTTCTGTACAAATTTGAAGGAGGCCATAGACCACGTTAACACGATGACCAAGGCCGCTGCGCCCCCGGTGTGTAGCACGGCGGTGAACAGGGGCCAGTCCAGCACGACGTTGCTCAGTCCAGTCAAGAACTGTAGGCCCGTCAGCGCGACGAGCCAGTGCGCGGGCTTGCGCCAAGCAGGCTGCCTCTGCATGCGCCAGGCCAGCACGACCAGTAGCGTGATGACGAGGTAGGCCATGAGGCGGTGGGTGTAGTGGATGGCGGTAAGTGCCGCAAAGTCGATGGGCAGGCCCTGCGGCGTTAAGCCCAATTCACGCCACAGCGTAAAACCCTGCGCAAAATTCATCGCAGGCCAAACGCTGTTTTGACACAGCGGGAAGTCGGTGCAGGCCAGTACCGCGTAGTTGGTGCTAACCCAGCCGCCCACGGCGATTTGCGCGACAAGCAGGGCCAAACTGAACGCCATCAGCGCACGTAAGCCTTGGTCTTGAAAGCTACTGGGGGTAACACTGTTTTCTTTAGTGCCTGACTGCGTGTACCGCACAGCCTGCACACAAAGCAAGGCCAACAGAAAGAGTCCGCCCAACAGGTGCAGCGTGACGATGGCGGGAAAGAGCTTCATGGTAACGGTGAGTGCACCAAACGCCCCCTGTACACAAACCCAAACAAGCGTTGCCGTAGGCCACCAAGGGTTGAGCGTTTTAGACTCCGGCTTGCACAGCCGCGCCCACCATGTGGCCGCAGCCAAAACGAGAATCAATACGCCCACGCTGGTGGCGAGGTAACGGTGAATCATCTCGACCCAAGCTTTGCCGTGCGTGACCGGGCCACTGGGCAGCACGGCTTGCGCCGCTGTGATGTGGGCCTGCGCGCCAACCGGACTGCTGTGGCCGTAGCAGCCGGGCCAGTCGGGGCAACCTAGGCCCGAATCGGTGAGGCGGGTGAAAGAACCGAACAGCACCAAGTCAAAAGTTAAAAACAAAGTGATCAAAGTGAGCGCGTGTAGACGTCGCTGAGTACTGCTGACCGGCCCCTTCGCATCACGATGACGCAACCAGACCCAGACCAGTGGGCCAATGGCCAAGGTCAACCCCAGGAGCATCAGGCTCAGCAGGGGAGACAGGTTATACAACTCGAGCGTGTTCATGCTACTTGTGGTGAGTCTTGAGGAGGGCTTGGCTTGGTTTGGATGGGTTTCAGCGACCCGCCGGATCCCAGGAGGCTGAGGCGCGCAATAGGCGCTCCAGATCGCGCTTGGCTTTGGCGGCAGAGGCAAGGTCAAGCTGGGCGGGGAAGCGCATCATCCAGTTGCCCATGGGATCAACCACATAAAGATGTTCGGCCAGCACATGGCCAGTTGCTGGCTCTAGCCATTGCGTCAGCTGAGCTTGCGGTACGCGCAACACGGTCGCACCGCTCAAACCCTCTTGTAGCGCGGCAGGTAGAGTTTGTGCATCGGTGACGAACCAGACACGGTCCACGCGCTCTTTCTCTTTGCCCAAACTCTCGCGCAATTGGCGTTGCAGGTAGAGCTGCTGTTCGCACGTTGCGCCACAAGCACCGCTGCCGACACTGACCAAGAGCCACTGGCCCTTGAGCGTGCTCAGGGCAACGGGCTGGCCATCCAGGGTCGTTGCAGTCAACGCCGGAACAGAGCGCTGCGGCTGGATGAGTTCCCCAAAATTACGACGTGCATCGGGGCGCACGACGTAGTAGGTGAAGTAAGAAGCGATCACGGGCGCGGCACACACCAGCATGAGCAGAACCAGCCGCCAGCGTCCTTGAACGACACGCGCTGCGTTGTCGGCCATGGACTGCTCGGGTGCGGGCAGACTGTGCACAGTCAGGCCCAGGGGATGATCCTGACTGGCTTTCGCGACGGTGTCACGGGTGTTTGGATGCAATGAATCGTTTAACAAGTTGAAACCAGACATAAAGAAGTGTGATCAGGGCACTTAGACAAAACCATTGAAACGCGTAGCCATAGTGCTTATCGATACCGTTGGCGGGCTGAGGCCACTCACGCAGCAGTCCTTCGCTGGGCGCACCCTGCTGTTGGATGGACAGCTGCAGCAATTTCAAATTCGTTTCCGTCTTGAATTGCGCCCAGTCGAGATTTTGCCGGATCGCGCCGCCCTGGGTCTCACCCATCTCGTATAACTTGGCTGGGGGCGGGGCAATGCGCCCAGCCACCGTGACAACGCCCACAGGGTTCTCAATCGGCGGCAGCGCAGCGCGATCGATGAAGTTGCGGGCCACCCAGCCGCGCTGCACCAAAACGACCTCCGCGTGGCCTTCCAATTGCAGAGGCGTCAACACATAAAAGCCCGGCTTGGAATTCATCTGGCGGTTATCCAAGAACACGGTTTTGTCCGCTAACCAATGGCCGCGCACCTCGATATGGCGATGAATCAGTTCGTCGCCGTTGGTTCCCTCCCGTAGCGCACTGCCCAACAGCACGGGTTGGTGCCCGCGCAATTCAACACTGGACTGGAAACGCTCCTTTTCAGCCGCACGCGATAACTGCCAACGCCCCAAGAACAACGTAACACCTACCGCCAGCAAGGCAGCAAGGGTTAGCAGCCAGAAGCGTCTGCTCGGTCGAGGCTTGCTGACGTTTGTCACGCGATAATCCAATTCATGAACTATTTGATCCTACTTGCCTTCGTGGCCATCTTTATCAGCCTGGGTTCGGCCCTTTACTTCATGATGAGTAATGGTCGCAACGGCAAACCCAAAACCAGTCACATGGCCCGCGCCCTGATGTTTCGCGTCGGCTTTTCCATCGTGCTGTTTTTGTGTATCCTGCTGGCCTGGAAGCTGGGTTACATTCAGCCGACAGGCATACCCGCCGGGAAATAAATCGCCCTACCCTAAAAACAAAAGCCGCTGAATGCGGCTTTTGTTTTGGGGAACGCCATGCTCCCGCTCAGTAACCGGACGTTTAGAGCCAGTAAACCAAAATATACAAGCCAAGCCAAACAACGTCCACGAAGTGCCAGTACCAAGCAGCGCCTTCAAAGCCAAAATGACGTTCTACAGTGAAATGTCCTTTTTGCAAACGCAAGGTGATAAACAGCAGCATCAACATGCCGACGAACACGTGGAAGCCATGAAAACCGGTCAACATGAAAAAGGTAGAGCCATAAACACCTGAACTCAGCTTAAGGTTCATTTCACTATAAGCATGAGCGTACTCATATCCCTGTACAAACAGGAAAACCACACCCAAGGCCACCGTCATCCACATGAATGCAATAGTCTTCTTACGCTCACCGAGCTGCAAAGCGTGGTGGGCAATAGTCAGCGTAACGCCAGACGACAGCAGCAACGCCGTGTTAATGGTGGGTAACCAAAACGGAGTCATGGTCTGAAAGGGTTCAATAGTGCCTGCCGGAGAGCCAGTAGCACCCGCTGCCAAGGTAGGCCAAACAGCTTTGAAATCGGGCCAGAGCAATGCATTGTCCAGACTTCCCAGTGCGGGCAACGAGTGACCGCGCGCCCACCACAGGGCAGTAAAGAAAGCGCCGAAGAACATGACTTCGGAAAAGATGAACCAAGTCATGCTCCAGCGGAAAGACAAGTCAATTTTGTGGCCGTACTGACCACCTTCACTCTCGGCAACCGCTTGGCTGAACCACTGGTACAACACACCCAACCACAAGGCCATACCAAACATAAGACTGTACTTGCCCCAATCAGCACCATTGATCCATTGGGCAGCGCCAAAGAACAGAAAGAACAAACCCAGAGCCGCGAAGGCAGGGTGACGTGAAGGGGCGGGGATAAAGTAATACGGGGTTGTTCCGTGGGTTGTTGAACTCATAGCAGCTCCATTTTTCCTAATCTAAACTTTTTAAACTCTCTAGGGATCGTTGGCTTCAGTGAGCCACGACCCAGTTCACCAAAACAATCAGACCGACTACAAACAGCGCAATCGCAACAAAGCCGACCGCAATGATGTGCAAGGGACTGGTTTGTGCAATGTCTTTGTCAAATTCAGAGGCTTTTCTCACACCCAAGAACGACCAAGCCACGGCTAAAACGGTACGCCAAATACTCATACTCCCACCCCAGTCGAAATAGGAGACGCCACGTCATCAGGTATTGCAGCCGAAGTGGCACTTGGTGCGGGTGGTGTTTTACTACCCACTTCAAAGAATGTGTAGGACAGTGTGATAGTAGCCACGTCTTTAGACAGCTTCGGATCAATCACAAACACCACGGGCCAGCTTTTCTTCTCACCCGGCTCCAGTGTGTACTGGTTAAAGCAAAAACACTCCAGCTTGTTGAAATGAGTGGACGCCTGGTGCGGTGCATAGCTAGGAATCGCTTGAGCCGACATTCGACGGTCTTGCGTGTTCTGGAACTCGTACATAACCGTGGTCATTTCACCTGGGTGTACCTTGACCGAGCGCAGGGCAGGCTGGAAGCTCCAAGGACCGCGCGCGTTGGCATCAAACTCTACAGTGATGGTGCGGCTGGTGTCCACTTGGGTGTTGGCAGGCATCGTGGCCTTGACACCCGGAATGTCACGCTCGCCCAGAGCCAAAATGTTGATGCCCGTAACTTCGCAAATAGTCTTGTAGATGGGAATCAGCGCGTAGCCGAAGGCAAACATGCCCACAGCCACGATGCCGAGCTTACGCATCATTTTGAGATTTTCGCGACTCAGACTCATGATCAGCGTGTCAAGAAAATCATCTTAGCCATGAAACCAATAAAAAACACTACCGCGACCGACGCCAAGATGAGGCCCGTTTTACGGTTAGCTTTTTTTTGTTCGGGCGTCATGGCGTGGTGTTCTCTTTGGTAAAAAGCTTACGCAACAATCTTGGTCGCGTCGGCGTTCAGCTTCGGAGGGGTCTCAAAGGTGTGAAAGGGTGCGGGAGAGGGCACTTCCCACTCCAGGCCTTCAGCACCTTCCCAAGGTTTTTGCGGTGCTTTCGCGCCTTTACCCAACATGCCCGGCAGCACAATGGCGAGGAAGAAGTAAACCTGCGCCGTACCGAAAGCAAACGCACCGACCGACGCCAACGCATTGAAGTCAGCAAACTGCATGGGGTAGTCGGCATAGCGACGTGGCATACCGGCCAGACCCAGGAAATGCATCGGGAAAAATGTGACGTTGAAAGAGATCAATGACCACCAGAAATGAATCTGACCGCGTCGCTCGCTGAACATCACGCCCGTCCACTTGGGGGCCCAGTAGTAGTAACCAGCAAACATGGCGAAGAGTGAACCAGCCACCAACACGTAGTGGAAGTGCGCTACGACGTAATAGGTGTCTTGCAACTGGATATCAATTGGGGCCATGGCCAGAATCAAACCCGTGAAACCACCCATGGTGAACACGAAGATGAAGCCGACGGCAAACAGCATGGGCGTCTCAAACGTCATAGAGCCCTTCCACATGGTGGCGATCCAGTTAAAGATCTTCACAGCAGTAGGCACAGCAATCAACATGGTGGAGTACATGAAGAACAACTGACCCGTCACCGGCATACCAGTGGTGAACATGTGATGCGCCCAGACGATGAAGCTCAAAATGGCAATCGACGAAGTGGCATAAACCATGGAAGCGTAGCCAAACAATTTCTTGCGTGCGAAGGCAGGCACGATCTGGCTGACGATGCCGAAGGCCGGCAAGATCATGATGTACACCTCAGGATGGCCGAAGAACCAGAAGATGTGCTGGTACATCACTGGATCGCCGCCACCGGCGGGATTAAAGAAGGTGGTGCCGAAATGGCGATCTGTCAACGTCATGGTGATGGCGCCGGCCAAAACTGGCATCACGGCGATCAGCAGGTAGGCTGTGATGAGCCAAGTCCATGCGAACATAGGCATCTTCATCAGCGTCATGCCGGGTGCACGCATATTGAGCACCGTGACGATGATGTTGATCGAACCCATGATAGAAGATGCACCCAGAATGTGCATGGCAAAAATACCCGCATCCATGGAAGGACCCA
>CANCAO010000081.1 GCA_947374105.1 Comamonadaceae bacterium
GCATTGGCAGCCAGCCGCAACCCGCAAGCGGGCACAGCCATGATCGCGGGCGGGCAGGCGGCCGCGATCCAGGGGCAGCTCAATTTCTCGCGCGACATGGAGCGGGAGGCGGACCGCGTTGGCTATGGTGTGTTGACACAGGCTGACTATGCCCCGGAAGGCTTTGTCACCATGTTTGAAAAGTTGCAACAGGCCAACCGGTTCAATGACCTGGGGGGCTTTCCCTATCTGCGCAGTCACCCCATGACCACCGCCCGCATTGCAGACATGCAGGCGCGCCAACAACTGCTGCCCCCCAACACTTTCAGTCCCTCAGTGACGCACGCCATGCTGGCCATGCGGGCCCATGTGCTGAGCCATATCGACACAGAAAGTCGCCGCACTACGGTGCAAGCGGCGGTGAACCCCCAGTTGAGCCAATCGACCCTGGTGCGACAGGCTGGTGTGCTCTATGGCGCAGCGCTGGCTGCATCGGCCCAGCGGGACTTTGTTGTGGCCGAGCGCTTGCTGGGGCAACTGCAGGGGCTTCTGCGCGACGTGGCTCCCGCCGCGCGGCTGATGCGCTTGCTGGGCGCAGAGTTGGCGCTGGCTGAGGGCAAGCCTGCGCTGGTTTTGGAGCGACTACCGAATGGCCCCCTTGGGCAATTGTCGGGCAAGCCACTGCGCCCGGAGCTATTCCTATGGGCACAGGCCGTGACACAGGCGGGTCAAACCGCACCACTGTCGCAAGCGGCCCAGCAATTGCAAACCTGGGTGGCCAACTGGCCGCGTGATGCGCAAGCCTGGCAGTTGTTATCAGCCGTTTACGCCGCGCAAGGTCAAGGTTTGAGCGCGGTGCGGGCCGATGCGGAGGGACGTGCTGCTCAGCTTGACTTCGCAGCAGCACTGAACCGCTTGAAAGCGGCACAGGACATGATGCGTCAAGGGGGGAAGATTGACCACATTGAGGCGTCCATCATCGACACCCGTGCCCGCGAGTTTGAACTACGACTTCGCGAACAGTCGCTCCAGCGCTGAGTCAATCACCAGGCAGAAGGCCGAGTAGATCAGTGAGCCCAGCAAAGCGGCAACAAAGCCATGCACTTCAAAACCGTCCAGCAAATTTGCGGCAGCCCAAAACAGCAAAGCGTTGATGACAAAGAGAAACAGACCCAGCGTGAGCACCGTCACGGGCAGGGTCAGCACAATCAGCAGCGGTCGCAGAAAAATATTGAACAAGCCAATGACCAAGGCCGCACTCAGCGCCACGCCATAGCTGGTCACGACCACGCCGCTGTAAATTTGTGCGACAGCCAGCAAGGCGGTAGCGCACAGCAGCCATTTGATGATGAGTTTCATGGTGAGTGAGCATAGCACTCGGCCACGAAACTCAGGAATCAAACCTGATTACTCTGAGGCCAGCATTAGCGCGGCCCCCAAGCCGGTCACGGCGGCTGGGATAGTCCAGTTGGACGACGCATCCTTCGGTTGATCAGCTGTCAGTGGCGGCATGTCCTGGCCGAATTTGGGTCGCCGTGCGTCCATGACATGTGCCACGCCATGCTCGACTTGTAGCTGCCGCGTTAGCGCCACCAAATCGCCATGCGCAAGTACCGTCGTCACTTTATCCCCTTGGGTTTGCAGCTTTGTCACCAACCGGGCAAATAGAGCTTCAGCCCATTTGGCGCGCCAGCTACTGAGTGCCGCTGCCGAGATCCATTGGCTCGCATGTCGCGTCAAATGCGGCGGACAGGCCACCAAAATCCAGTGCGTCGTTTGCTCGGTCGGGCCGGCCGTGCGGTTTTTCATCGGTGCCAGTTGGTGCAGCGAATAGTCTGGATCGTCCAAGTAAGCAATGATTTTGTCCATGATGAACTCCTTGTGGTGAATGAAGGACAACAAAATTCCTTGATTTTGCGGGTCAGGCGACTTGACCGGAGATCCCTTCCTTTTTGTGCCGACGGGTCGTCCACCAGCCAGCGGCCAGCACACCCGCCACGGTGGCGGTATAGGTGATCCAACGGGCTGCAGTGTTGAGCAGCCCGGGCGGGTCAAACACGTCGTCCAGCAGTGGCTCGGTCACAATCATCTTGGCAGCGGTAAAGGCCAGTACGGCGGCACCGAGTTTGATGATGAGGGGGAAACGCTCCACCAGTTTGAGCACCAGCGAGCTGCCGAACACCACGATGGGCACGCTGACCAGCAGGCCAATGATGACGAGGTCGAACGAGCCGTGTGCCGCACCGGCGACACCCAGCACGTTGTCCACCCCCATCAAAGCGTCGGCCACGATGATGGTCTTCATGGCAGCCCAAAATGTACCGATGACCGGCCCGTCATGTTCGTCTTCTTTGGAATCGGCTATCAGCTTGTAGGCAATCCAGATCAACCCCAAACCACCGACCAGCATCAAGCCTGGTATCTTGAGCAGCCAGACCACGCCCACGGTCATGATCGAGCGCACGGCTATGGCACCGACGGTGCCCCAAACGATGGCTTTTTGCCGCAGTTGCGGTGGCAAATTACGTGCAGCGAGCGCAATCACAATGGCGTTGTCGCCTGCCAGCACCAGATCAATGAGGACGATGGCCATTAAGGCGGACCACCACGCGGTAGATAAAAATTCCATGACAAGACTCCGAGTTGTGTAGATCAACAACCAGAGGCAGATAGGTCAAATGGAAATGAGATGCAGGCATCCACAAAAACACTTCGACGAAACCTGCCACAGGCTTCAATCGAAGGTCTCGCTCGGCATGAGGTCATGCAGAATGTGCCCAAAAAGCCGGAAGGACTATTCCTAGTTCTTCGTATTGACGACTTTTTGATACTCGTTACAGACCAGCTTAGATGACGTGTCAACGGGCTCGCTGTAACGAGAGGGAGCTACTCCCCTTCGTGAAACAATTAAAACACGAAATGCAGATGTTTGCCAAACACTTGGTAGATCGCGTTTCTTAAAGCTAAAACAAGTGTGTATCCAGACATGCGCGTTATCATCGCTGTCCTCAATAGTTACCCCTATGGCCGGCATCCACATCACCGACATCGAAGCCGCCATCAATCACTGGCGTGCACTGAAGCCCTCACCCGACGGCGTCACCTTGGCCCCAGAAATCCGCGCGTTGGCCGAGGTGTATGCGCTCATGATTTTTTACCATGAGAGCGAGGCCGATGAGTTCACTATGCCTGCTGACGCACAGCAAGCCTGGATGCGCTGGTACGAGAGCACCATGGACACGCCTTGCATTGCCATTTGCTCCACCAGTCAGGGCGACGAGGTGTGCAAGGGCTGCGGACGCACGTTTGAAGAAGTGCAGCACTGGCTAGCGCTGCGCCCGGCTGAAAAACGCCAGATCTGGCGTCGCATCACCCTACACGCCGAGGCCTGGCGCTTTAATCGCTATGCCGAGCGGGCGAATGAGGCTGGATCCCCGCCGCCTGCGCTGTAATGACGGGGACGTTACTTCCAGCGAACGGGCTCAACATCTACGTTGCGCTGGCCGTCGCCTAGCATCAACACACCTTCCTGGATCGTTGCCTGCAGCTGCATATTGCGTTGCGCCAGCGCGCCCAGCGCCTGTGAGGCCTCGGTCGGCACGCGGTAAACGCTGAGGTTTTTCGGTCGCGCGAGTTTGGCTTCCATGCCGCGCCACCACACCTCGGATGAGTGGGCAAAGCAGTACAGCAGCACTTCGTCAGCACGTCCGCAGGCTTTGAGCAGTGGCTTGTCCTCGGGCTGGCCAACCTCGATCCACATCCGGGTGAGGCCGGTGAAGTCACGCAGCCAAACGTCGGGCTCGTCCGGGTCAGACAGGCCCGCACCAAACGCCAGCGTGCCGTCACCGCCGCAAACGCTTTGCAGCTTGTACGCATTAAAAGCCAGCGCTACCAGCCGCACCATCATCCGTTCGTCAGTTTCACTCGGGTGCCGCGCCAGCGTGAGACTGTGGTCGGCGTAGTAGCCGTGGTCAATGTCCGCAATTTGCAGACTGGCTTTGAAGATGGTGGATTTGAGGGCCATTAGACGCGCCGCAGGGCCGCCCCAAGGCGGGAACGCCCCCTTGGGGGGCAGAGAGGACGCGCAGCGCCGAACGTGGGGGTTGTCATCAGACGCGCTTCGCCAAATCCGCCGCCATGCCGATGTAGCTGGCAGGCGTCATGGCGAGTAGTCGCTTTTTGTCAGCCTCAGGAATCTCAAGTTCGCAGATCAGTTGGTGCAGGGCCTGCGCTGTCACGGTCTGGCCACGGGTAACTTCCTTGAGTTTTTCGTAAGCGCCTTGCACACCAAAGCGACGCATCACGGTTTGAATCGGTTCGGCCAGCACTTCCCAAGAGGCGTTCAGATCAGCGGCAATGGCGTCGGCATTGAGTTCGAGCTTGCCCAAGCCAGTGCCCAGGGATTGGTAGGCCAGCACGGCATAGCCCAGGGCCACGCCCATATTGCGCAGCACGGTGGAGTCGCTCAGGTCGCGCTGCCAGCGGGAGATGGGCAGCTTTTCGCTCAGGTGGCGCAGCAGGGCGTTGGCCAAGCCCAAGTTACCCTCGGCGTTCTCAAAATCAATTGGGTTGACCTTGTGTGGCATGGTGGACGAGCCAATCTCGCCCGCCTTGAGGCGCTGCTTGAAGTAGCCCAAGCTCACATAGCCCCAGATGTCGCGCGATAGGTCGATCAGGATGGTGTTGGTGCGGGCCACGGCGTCGAACAGCTCTGCCATGTAGTCGTGCGGCTCAATTTGCGTGCTGAAGGGCTGAAAAGTCAGGCCCAAACCCAGTGGCTGGGGCGTTTCCACCACATGGCGGCTAAAGCCCTCCCAGTCAAACTCGGGCCAGGCGGACAGATGGGCGTTGTAGTTGCCCACGGCGCCGTTCATCTTGGCGGTGATTTTGACGGTGGCAATGCGCTCCAGCGCGCCTTGCAAGCGCACCACCACATTGGCGATTTCCTTGCCCACGGTGGTCGGGCTGGCGGTCTGGCCGTGGGTGCGGCTGAGCATGGGCACCTCGGCATACAGATGGGCCATTTCGCGCAGCTTGAGCACCAAGCGGTCCAGTGCCGGGGTCAGCACCACGTCACGCGCGGCGCGCAGTTGCAAGGCGTGGCTGGTGTTGTTGATGTCTTCGCTGGTGCAGGCGAAGTGCACAAACTCAGCGGCTTTTTCCAGCTCGGTGCGGGCTTCGAACTTGGACTTGATCCAGTACTCCACCGCCTTGACGTCGTGGTTGGTGGTTTTCTCAATCTCTTTGATGGCCATGCCATCGGCTTCGGAAAAATTCTTGATCAAAGCGAGCAAGTAAGTGCGTGCTCCGGCTGAAAGCGGCTTGAACTCAGGAAAGCCCGCATCACTCAGGGCAATGAACCAGGCCACCTCCACCTGAACGCGTCGGTGCATAAAGCCTTGCTCGCTCATCAGGGGGCGCAAGGGTTCGAGTTTGCTGGCGTAACGGCCGTCCAGCGGCGAAAGGGCTGAAATGGAGGAAAAAGTCATGCTCGGATTGTAGTTTGACTCCTCCGCGCACCGTGCTGACCCGTAGCGCCGTGACTTGGGTTCAGGCCCTAGCCGCTCGTGCCCCAGCAAACGCCACATACCAGTCCAAGCAACCCGCGTTCGCCATCGCATCACGGTTCAGCACCTTGTCGATGGGCTGACCCAGCAGCAGTTTCTTGATCGGTAGCTCCTGCTTCTTACCGGTGAGCGTGCGTGGGATTTCAGGCACTTGAAAGATGTCGTTGGGGACGAAGCGGGGCGACAGGGCGGTGCGGATGGCAGTGTTGAGTTGGGCGCGCAGAGCGTCGTCCAGCGTCAGTCCCTCACGCAGTACCACGAACAGCGGCATGTAGCTTTCGCGCCCCAGGTACTCCAGATCAACCACCATGGCGTCCAGCACCTCGGGTAGGGCTTCGACGGCGCTGTACAGCTCGCTGGTGCCCATGCGCAGGCCGTGGCGGTTGATGGTGGCATCACTGCGGCCATAGATGACGCAGCCGCTGTAGCCCGTGTGCGGGATGAGCTTGAGCCAGTCCCCGTGGCGCCAGACCGGCCCGGCCTCGGGGCCTGCATCGCCGCCGCCGGGTAGGCGACCCTGGCCTGCGGGGTACATGTCGAAGTAGCTGGAGAGGTAGCGCACACCATCCGTGTCGCCCCAGAAGTACAGCGGCATGGACGGCATGGGTTGCGTGCAGACCAGCTCTCCCACTTCGCCGATGACGGGCTGGCCTTGCTCGTTCCAGGCCTCGACGGCGCAGCCCAGCAAGCGGCATTGCATTTCGCCGGGGATGAGCGCTAAGTCACGATTGCCGCCAATAAACGCCCCGGCAAAGTCGGTGCCCCCCGAAATATTGCACCACCAGATATCAGGCGTTCCAAGCTTGGCAAACTGCGCCGTCCCCCAGTTCTGCACCTCCTCGCTCAGCGGCGATCCCGTGCTGGCCAGAGCGCGCACGCGGCTCAGGTCGCCACATGCGCTGAGGTCAATGTCGGCCTTCATGCAGTTGGTAAAGAAGGCGGCACCGGCACCGAAGAAGCTGGCACGCACGTCCGCACCAAAGCGCCACAGCGTCGTCCAGTCGGGCGCGATTTTT
This sequence comes from Comamonadaceae bacterium, assembly GCA_947374105.1. Taxonomy (GTDB): domain Bacteria; phylum Pseudomonadota; class Gammaproteobacteria; order Burkholderiales; family Burkholderiaceae_C; genus CANCDA01. The sequence goes on from CANCAO010000081.1 coordinate 6,563, forward strand.
TGGCCTGCTGCGTCCACCGTGGCCCCGCCGGGGTTGCCGTCAAAAATGCAGCAGGTGGTACCGTTGAGCAGCCCGGCCATCTGCGCGTTCCACATCACCCAGCCGGTTGAGCTGTACCAGTGGTAGCGCTCGCCATACGAGTTGGGAGCGTAGCTACAGCCGATATCGTTGCCCAGCACTTTGAGTGCCAGCGCCACGATCATGCTGCCACCGTGGCCGTGCACGATAGGTTTGGGCAGCCCGGTGGTGCCGCTGGAGTAGACGATCCACAGCGGGTGGTCAAACGGGAGCCAGAGCGGCTCAAAACTCGCAGTTTCTGCATCACTTTGGTCTGTAGCCCTTTGGAATGAAGCACAAGTAGCTACTGATTTAATAGCAAGCTCTGGCAAGCCCAAGTTGCTTTGCACGATCAGGTGCGTGACCGTGGGCAGCGCCTCACACAGCTCGGCCACCACGGCGCGCCGGTCAAAATCACGCCCACCGTAGTGCACGCCGTCGCAGGCGATCAGCACCTTGGGCTCAATCTGGCGAAAGCGATCCAGCACAGCCGCCGTGCCCATGTCAGGCGCGCA
>CANCAO010000082.1 GCA_947374105.1 Comamonadaceae bacterium
AAGAAAGACATGCCGGTCAAGCTCTGGATGGCCCCCCCGACCAAGATGGATGCGCAGCAGTTGTCCGAAGAAGGCCACTACGGCGTCTTTGGCGCTGCCGGTGCACGCATGGAGATGCCGGGTTGCTCGCTGTGCATGGGCAACCAGGCGCAGGTCAAAGAGGGCGCTACGGTGATGTCCACCAGCACCCGTAATTTCCCGAACCGTCTGGGCAAGAACACCCAGGTGTACCTGGCCTCAGCTGAGCTGTCGGCCATCGCCTCCAAGTTGGGGCGCATCCCCAGCAAAGCTGAGTACTTAGCCGACATGGGTGTGCTCTCGTCGAACGGTGCTGCTGTTTACAAGTACCTGAATTTCGATCAAATTCAGGAGTACAAAGACGTGGCGGAGACGGTGAACGCTTAAACTCTATATCAACACGACGCCCGGATTCACCCTCATCCGGTTTGGGAAAGCCCCCCTTGCCACGTGCAAAGGGGGCTTTTTATTGATGAAGTTTAGACTTTCGGGATAGTTCACAGCGACACGTCGTGCGCAAGCGATGTCCCCAACAACCCATAAGGATGGCTCTATGCTGTTTGCAAAACTAATGCCACGTGATGGCAATTTCTTTGAGATGTTCAATCAGCATGCGGATCGGATTGTCGAAGCCGCGCGCGCTTTTTCCCAGCTGGTGGCGCACTACGGTGACCTCAATCTGCGTGAGCAATTCAATCGGGATGTGGACAGTGCCGAGCAAGCGGCAGACCGCATCACGCACGAAGTCAATAAAACGCTGCATAAGACGTTCATTACGCCGATTGATCGCGATCAGATTCATTCACTCATCAACACGATGGACGACGTTGCGGATTTGATTCAGGACTCCGCCGAGACCATGGCTTTGTATGACGTACGCCATATGACGGATGAAATCGTCCGTTTGACAGAGCTCAGTGTGAAGTGCTGCGAGCGCGTGAAAGACGCCGTTTATATGTTGGATAACATTGCCGATCCCAAAACAGCGGAAGCGGCTCTCAAGACCTGCGAAGAGATTGACCGTCTTGAGTCTGACGCTGACCGCGTGATGCGCACGGCCATGAGCAAGTTGTTCCGTTCCGAGCCTGATGTGCGGGAAGTGATCAAGCTCAAGGCGATTTATGAGTTGCTGGAGACGGTGACCGACAAGTGCGAAGACGTGGCCAATTTAATCGAGGGCATCGTCCTCGAAAACTCCTGAGCGATTGGACTGAGGCATGGAAACCGTACCAACCGCCCTTTGGGTGGTGATTTTATTGGTGTTTTTGGCGTTGGCTTTTGACTTCATGAACGGGTTTCATGATGCGGCCAACTCGATTGCCACTGTTGTCTCTACCGGCGTACTCAAGCCCGCTCAGGCCGTACTGTTTGCGGCCTTTTTCAACTTCGTTGCCATCTTTATTTTCCACTTGAGTGTGGCAGCAACCGTTGGTAAGGGCATTGTGCAACCTGGCATTGTGGACACCCATGTGGTGTTTGGTGCCTTAGTGGGTGCCATTGTTTGGAACTTCATTACCTGGTTTTATGGCATTCCCAGTAGCTCGTCACATGCTCTCATTGGAGGTATTGTGGGTGCCGTGATTGGCAAAGCAGGCGCAGGAGCTTTGATCTCTGGGGGCATTTTGAAGACGGTCATCTTTATCTTTGTATCGCCTTTGCTGGGCTTTCTCTTGGGTTCTTTGATGATGTTGATCGTGGCCTGGGTGTTCAGGCGCTCTACGCCTTCCCGGGTGGATCGCTGGTTCCGACGGCTTCAGTTGATTTCGGCCGGCGCCTATAGCTTGGGCCATGGGGGTAATGATGCGCAAAAAACGATTGGCATCATCTGGATGATGTTGATCGCGACGGGGTATGTCGCGGCAGGCGATACATCGCCTCCGGCTTGGACGGTTGTGAGTTGCTACATGGCCATTGGGGCGGGCACCATGTTTGGAGGGTGGCGCATTGTGAAGACCATGGGCCAAAAAATCACAAAACTCAAACCTGTAGGTGGTTTTTGTGCAGAAACCGGCGGGGCCATCACGCTGTTCATCGCGACGGCCATGGGCATACCCGTGTCCACCACGCACACTATTACCGGGGCCATCGTTGGCGTGGGCTCATCGCGCCGCGCCAGTGCCGTGCGCTGGGGCGTGGCGGGCAATATCGTCTGGGCCTGGATTTTTACGATCCCCGCCAGCGCATTTGTGGCGATCGTCTCGTACTGGGTCAGCTTGCAATTATTTTGAGGGTGAGCTGGACGGTTGACTGATGGCCCGTGCGGCTTCCACCTGGTATTCGAAATAGCGCTGAAAGCTGAAGGCCAGGCTCGACATCAATGCGGTGGTACCGATCAAGAGGGCGCAAACAATGGCCCCGATGGTCAACCAGTGGGTTGCACCTGCGGAGTGGTCCGGCGCAGCGCTGCTATTGAAGAGCCCCCCCCACTTTTCTGGGGACATCAGGCCGTACACAATCGCGGTCAGCGCGCCAGCAGCGATGGCAAAGCCGAGTAACGGAATCAGCAGCCAACTGGTCTGATCATCCAGACCCAATTGCTGCGCCCTTTGCACCCCATACCAACCCAGCGCCGTGGGGATGGGCAGCAGCCAACCGATGGTGTCTCCCAGGCCATACAGGTAAAAGCGGTGCAGACCCAAAGGGCCACCCAGTAAAGCGAGCCAAGCCGCAACAGTTTTATTTTTAAGCATAGTCTTATTATGGTCTGGGCCCGCTGGCTGGCGGCGCATGGGTCTGAAAATGCTACACTAGCAGGCTATTCAGTGTGCCGCTGGCCGGGTGGTCAGTCGCGTGTCTCAAGCACTGGGTTATTTGCTCTCATGGCTGGTCATTTTGATCAGCTTCCAAAGGATTAATTATGGTCGTCATTCGACTCTCCCGTGGCGGCGCTAAAGCCCGTCCGTTCTTCAATATTGTCGTGACTGACAAACGCAACCGTCGTGACGGCCGCTTCATTGAGCGCATTGGTTTTTATAACCCTATCGCTACCGCCAACGAAGAAAGCATTCGCATCGCTCAGGATCGTCTGACGTATTGGCGCGGTGTCGGTGCTCAGGCTTCCCCCACGGTGGAGCGTCTGATCAGCCAAGCCGCCAAGAAGGCTGCTTAATTCAATCCAATGATCCCCAACCTCGAAGCTGCTGAACTGCCAGCAGATGCCATCGAAGTTGGGCGCATTGCAGATGCCTGGGGCATCAAGGGCTGGTTCAAGGTTCTACCTTACAGCACTGACCCCGAGGCACTCTTTTCTTCCAAGCGTTGGTTTCTTTTACCCGCTGAAAAAGGTTTAAAAACCTTTTCTGGCGTGCTCAAGCTCGCCATCCAAGAAGCCAAGATTCATTCCGGCACGGTTGTGGCCACCTCGCGTGAGGTGGTAGATCGCACCGCTGCTGAGGCCTTGCGAGGCGCGCGCATTTTCATCTCTCGCTCCAGCTTCCCCACGGCTGATAAAGACGAGTATTACTGGGTCGATCTGATCGGTCTGGACGTCGTCAACCGTGAGGGCCTTTTGCTGGGCCAGGTGCATGAGCTGATTTCTACAGGGCCGCAGACTGTGTTGGTCATCGCTTACGAGCAAGACGCCAAGCCGCAAGAGCGCATGATCCCCTTTGTTGCTGCCTACGTTGATGACGTAGATTTGACCGCACGCCAGATCCGGGTGGACTGGCAGCCTGACTACTGAATTTTGCACTTCACGTGCGAAGTCACAGAGCACCCTCATGCGCTTCGATGTTTTAACTCTGTTTCCCGAGCTTTTCGCGCCTCAACTCACGGTCGGCATTACCCGGCGTGCGTTTGAATCGGGACAGGTGGATGTGCGCTTGAACAATCCCCGTGATTTTGCGCAGGGCAACTACCGTCGCGTGGATGACCGTCCCTTTGGCGGTGGCCCCGGCATGGTCATGATGGCCGAGCCACTAACCCGTTGTTTGCAGCATGTGCGCACACAGCGCGCCGACACGGCCCCGGTGGTTTTGTTCTCACCGTTAGGCAAGCCGCTTAACCACACCATGGTCGAGCGCTGGGCGGGTAGCTCCGGGGCCATTTTGGTGTGCGGTCGCTATGAGGGCATCGACCAGCGCTTTATCGACGCGCATGTGGATGAGCAGATCAGCCTTGGGGATTTTGTACTCTCTGGGGGCGAGATTGCCGCCATCGCCCTGCTAGATGCGGTAGCGCGCCTTCAACCTGGCGTACTCAGTGACCAAGAGAGTCATCAGCTCGACAGTTTTAATCCGGCGCTGGATGGCTTGCTGGATTGCCCTCACTACACCCGCCCAGAAGACTGGGAAGGCCGCAACGTACCTGAGGCCTTACTCTCAGGTCACCATGCCAAAATTGAGCGCTGGCGGCGCGACCAGCGCCTGCAACTCACAGCAAAGCTGCGCCCGGAGCTCATCCAGCGTGCACGTGCGGCTGGAAGATTGAGCACGCACGATGAGAGCTGCTTAGCTCAACAGAACTGAGTCTGCGGTTAACCCAAAATAGAAGAACTCATGCTTGGGTTCTTACTCCGGCACAATTTTCGCGTCCCGTACCACCTTGGCCCAGCGAGGGGCTTCGGTTTTGATCAGTGCTGCAAATTGTTCCGGCGTACCGCCACCGACTTCGTTACCTTGGCTCAAAATTTTCTCTTTGACATCGGGGTCTTGCAGGGCTTTGTTGCAAGCAGCGTTGAGCTTGCCGATGAGCTCGGCCGACATGCCTTTGGGGCCAATCACGCCTTGCCAGTTGAGCACCTCAACGGCGGGAAAGCCTTGCTCGGCCATGGTAGGTATGTCGGGGGCCAGGGGTGAGCGGGTTTTGCTGGTGATGGCCAGTGCGCGCAGACGCCCGGCCTTGATGGAGGGCATGGCTGCGTACATCTGCTCAAACATCATGTGGACTTGGCCGCCCATCAGGTCGGTCGCGCCCGCAGAGCCACTCTTGTAGGGGGCATGAATCATGTCAATGCCTGCTGCGTTTTCAAACAATGCGCCGCTCAGGTGGTGCGATCCACCAATGCCGCCCGAGGCGTAGCTGAGCTTGCCCGGCGCAGCTTTTGCGGCTGCAACGACGTCTTTGACCGACTTGTACGGCGAGTCGTTGCGCACCATCAAAATCAGCGGGCCGCGCTCGATCAGACAGATGGGCATCAGGTCAGTGGCAGGATCGAAATTGAGTTTTTTGAACAAGGACTGGTTCACGGCCAAGGGGGCAAAGTTGCCCATGCCGATGGTGTAGCCGTCGGGTTTGCCGCGCGCAATGGCTTCGGTGCCGATATTGCCGCCTGCACCGGCCTTGTTGTCGATGATGATGGGCTGACCTAGGAGCGTGCTCATGGCCTTGGCCACTTGGCGCGAGCGTGAGTCGGCATTGCCACCGGCGGCATAGGGGCATACCCAGGTGATGGGTTTGCTGGGGTATTTGTCTTGGGCTTGCGCCAGTGCAGGCGCTAAGGCCGCAGTGGCCACGGAGCTGGCAGCTTTCAAAATTTCGCGTCTTTTCATGGTTGTTTTCCAGTTCAGTTGGGAATGTTCAATTATTGGTTAAAAAGAAGAACCTGTGAATCGCAATGATTTCACGACTCTGCCGTCACTGCCGCCAGTTTGATCAACGCCGCCCACTGGGCAGACTCTTTGCGGATTTGTGCGGCGTATTCGCTTGAGTTGCCCAGCCTCAGCACCGCGCCTTCGGCACTGAGCCGAGTCTGAAACTCGGCTGTTGCTGCGGCCTTGAGCACCTGCGCTGATAACTCTTTGACGATGGCCTCAGACGTGCCGCGCGGCGCAAGCAGGCCGTAGGTGAGTGAGCTTTCAAACAAGGCCAGGCCGGGTAGGCTGGATTCACCCATGGTGGGCACGTCAGGCATGCTGGCCAGGCGCTGGCTGCCGGTGACGGCAATCGCGCGCAGGCGGCCACTCTTGATGAGCGCCAGGGCCGGGGGGATGACGCTGAACATGAACTGCACCTGCCCACCCACTAGATCGGTTAACGCGGGGGCTGTGCCTTTGTAGGGCACGTGCGTGAGCTTGGCCCCGGTCTTGTAGGCCAGCAACTCACCGCTCAAGTGTGAACCCGTGCCGTTGCCGCTGGAGCCGTAGTTGAAGCCACCGGGTTTGGCAGCGGCCAGGGCCAGCAACTCTTCAATGGTTTTGGCCGGGAGCGATGCGGGCACGACCAACACCAACGCGGACGAGGCAAACATGGCCACAGGCACCAAGTCTTTTTGGGTGTCGAACTTGAGATTGCCGTACAGCGCCGGGTTGATGGAAACCGTGCCGGTATGGCCCAGCAACAACGTTGCACCATCAGCCACGCTGCGCACCACTTGCTCCGTACCCACATTGCCGCCTGCGCCGGGTTTGTTCTCTACTACTACGGCTTGTGCACGGATTTCGCTCAAGAGTTTGGCCATCTGGCGTGCAAACACATCGTTCGCGCCGCCGGTGGCAAAGGGCACGACGATCTTTAAAATTTTGTTGCCTTGCGCCAGTGCGGGCAGGGCCAGGGTGGCGAGGGCTGCGCACAGCAGGTGGCGGCGTGAAGGGGGCTTTGCGTTCATTCGTGTACTTTGCTTGTGTGCGTATTGCATATTCGGTATAGGGTGCTGATTCTGCATCGCCTAGCCACCCACACGCTTCACGCGATGCCCCTGCTTCACTAACGCCGCCATGACGGTTTCAACATGGTCGCCTTGCACCTCAATCACGCCGTCTTTTACCGTGCCGCCTGATCCACAAGCGGCCTTGAGCTGCTTGGCCAATTGAGTCAGTTGCGCGGCATCCATCACCAAGCCTTTAACCAGCGTGACGCTTTTGCCACCACGGCCCTTGCTTTCGCGCTGCACCCGCACCACGCCATCAGACGCTGCTTGAGCGGCTGCCACCTTGGCCTGCGCGGCCGACAAGCATTGGCACTGCGCCATGGGTTGGCGACACGCGGGGCACATGCGGCCACTCTCGGTGGAGTAGACCAGGCCGCTGAAGGACTTGTTTGTCATGGTGAAAAGGTGAATCTTGGTTTGGGTTGATACTTGGGCACACACCACTCGTACTTGTTCATGCCGATATTAATAGCTCCCACGTCCACTCCGA
>CANCAO010000083.1 GCA_947374105.1 Comamonadaceae bacterium
GAGGCTGCGCCGGTTATTTTGAAGGCAGGGTTGTTGCCGGTTGCGCGGTGACCGCCATTAGCGGATTGATGGCTGAACTCCGCAGGAGTTACGGTCAAGCGCTGTGAAAATGAAAGCGGTTTTTCCCCGTTTCCTTGGCAAGGTACATGGCCTGGTCGGCGCGCATCAGCAGGGTGTCTGGCGTGAGGTCTTGCTCACCTTTGATGGCTACACCGATGCTGGCCGACACCACGCAGACGTTGCTACCAATCACAATGGGGGCTGCACACGCCGTTAAAAGCCGCTGCAAAAGCGGAAGGCATTCGTCTTTGAGCCTGATATCCGTCATCAGGAGCGCAAACTCATCACCACCGAGGCGTGCAAGGGTGTCGGAGTCCCGAATGCACTCTTTGAGACGTCCGGAAATGGTTTGCAAAAGCGTATCTCCCGCTGCGTGCCCAAAACGGTCATTCACCGATTTGAAGCCGTCCAGGTCGATAAATACGACAGCCACACCCGTGGATTGCCGTTTCGACAGGTTCAGCGCCTGTTGAAGGCGGTCAGCGAAGAGGCTCCGATTGGGTAAGTCTGTCAGCACATCATGCTGGGCCAAATATTCAAGTTTTTCTTGGCGACGCCGCAGTGTCGTGATGTCGGCAAAGATTGCAACATACTGGTACGCATCATCACGAATCACAGGTATTGTGCTGACCGTCAGCAAGGCGGCAAATGCTTGTCCATCCTTGCGCCTGGCCCAATGCTCGCCTTGGTAATGCCCGTCCTTGCCCAGACTGCGGCGCATTGATGCCTGAATGTGTGTAACCTCTTCTTCACTGAACAGTCGTGTGACGTTCTTGCCGATAACCTCTCCTCTGCGGTAGCCTGTGATTTTTTCGAACGCAGGATTGACTTCCACCACGATTCCTCGCAGATCGAAAATGGCGACGCCTTCACTGGTGTTGGCAAATACAGCAGATGTGAGAACTAGACGTGACTCCATCACTTTTTTAAAGCTAATGTCCCGCGCAATTTTGGATGCGCCAATGATGTGTCCTTGCGCGTCTCGTACTGGCGAAATCGTGGCAGAAATGTCGATTTCCCTGCCATCTTTACTGATACGTAAAGTCTCAAAGTGTTCAACAGTCTCGCCCACTTTGATCCGCCCGAGAATAAGGTCTTCTTCGTCTATTCGGTCTGACGGCATCAGCACGGTGATTGGGCGCCCGATCATCTCTGCTGCGGTGTAGCCAAACATGCGCGTTGCACCGGCATTCCAGCTTAAAACTATGCCGTCCAATGATTTGCTGATAATTGCATCGTTTGAGGACTCAACAATGGATTGGTAGCGCCTGGCTTCCATTTCAATGCGGATCCGATCGGTCATGTCGGTATTTGCACCTGTCAGCCGGGTGATTTTTCCGCTCTCATCCCGCGTGACATAGACACGAGTCAAGATCGTTCGGTAAGAACCATCGGCATGGCGCAACCGCCAGGTAGCCTCAAATCGATCTGCATCGCTGCCCTGAATTTCTTCAAGGGTTGCAATGATTTTTTCGAGTTCATCAGGATGCGCGAGGCGCTGCCAGTGGCTTCCATCAAGTGGCCACGCATTAACTTCATAACCCAACATTTCCCACCAACGTCGCGAGTAGTTGCGTTTGCCGGACACGAGATCCGCGTCGAAATAGGCGTCGTCAGTTCCTCGCATGACCAAGGTCATGCGCTCTTCATTTTGGCGAAGCTCCATCTCCAGTTGTCGACGCTCGGTGATGTCGGTGACATACACAAACCGGAGTTTTTCTCCATCGGGTTGCTCAATTCGCACGGAGTGGCTGATCACGTGGAGTTGGTGCCCGTCACGTCGAAGCACGTCCCACTCGCCGCTAAATTCACCGCCTTCGTCCAGAAATTTATGATGCAGGTCGATCACTCGCTCATGCATTGCTTGGGGAAATACCACGGTCAGGCACAGGCCCAACAGTTCGCCATCGGTATAGCCGTACATCGCGCTGTAGGCAGGATTGGTCGCAAGATAACGCCCGTCGTAGTCCATGATCGCCACTCCAATAGGGGCGTTCACAAAAACGGGGTCAAGGGGAAATCTATTTTGCATAGTCTCCATAGCCAATTTGCGACGTGTATCCAGTTTAATACCGCAGGGATGATGTTGGCCAGTTTTTACGGAATCTATGCTGATATGGGTGCTGAATTTCAGTCAGTGGCTGAGTTGTTCCTTGTGAACGGCATCGGCTTTGCCAGCCCCATCCCCATCCCTTCTTTCACCGCCTGTCCCAGATCTATCACCGACATGGCGTAGTAGCTGCTCCAGTTGTAGCGGGTAATGACATAGAAGTTTTCGGTACCAGCCACGTAGCTTGGGGCTTGGTCGCCGTTTTGTAATTCCACCAGGGCCAGGGGGCCGGTATGGGTTTGGCCTGCGGCGTCCAGCACTGCGCCTTTGGCGCTGAAGCTGGCCACGCTGAAGGTGGGCAGGATGTCGGGCAGCAGCAGGGCTTCGAGGTCGCGTTTTTCTGGATTGAAGCTGACCTTGTAATGGGTAGGCATGCCGCTTTGCCAGCCGAAGGTTTTGAAGTAGTTGGCGACGGAGCCGATTACGTCGGCTGGGCTGTTGAAGAGGTCGATGCGGCCATCACCATCAAAGTCCACTGCAAATTTGACCCAGCTCGACGGCATGAACTGCGGCATACCCATGGCTCCGGCGTAGCTGCCGCGCAAGCTCGTCGGGTCTATGCCGCCTTGATACGTGAGTTTGAGGAACTGCCCCAGTTCTCCTGCAAAAAACTGGCTACGCTGGGTGGCACGCGGGTGCGCAGCGGGAAAATCAAACGCGAGTGTGGCCAACGCGTCCAGCACTTTGAAGCTGCCCATTTGCTGGCCGTAAATCGTCTCCACGCCGATGATGCCGACGATGATCTCTGCGGGTACGCCGTAAGTGGCTTGCGCGCGGGCCAGTGTGTCGCGCTGGGCTTGCCAGAAGGCCACGCCGGCGCGGGTGCGTACGGGGTCGATAAAGCGGCTGCGGTAGAGCGCCCAGTTTTTGGGTGTACCCGCTGGGGCGGGGGTGATGAGACGTTCCACCACAGGCAGTCGGTGCGCCTGGCCCAGTGTGCGACGTACCCAAGCGGGGTCCAGCGCGTGTTGTGTGGCGATGTCGTTGGCCAAGACCATGGCGTCGGGGCGGCTGGCGTAGGTGGGGCTGATGATGACTTTTGTTTTTATACGTTTTTCGGCTGTGGCGCTTGCAGATAGTGCACAAGCAGCTATTAAAATAATAGCGTTTCGAAGAAGATTCGAGGAGATCATTGGGGCCAGTGTAGTTGCTTGAACTCACGTTTGAGTTGCGCCAGATTGAAGCGATCTGCACGCTCAGAACCGGGGGCTGGTTTGCGCGCATAGCGCAGGGCTTCCAGGCGCAGCAGCCAGTCATGGATGGCTTGCCAATGAGGGGCGTCTTGCCCGCGCCCAGGCCCGTCTTGCATCAGCCGCTGCGCCATGGCACGCGGGGGCGTGCCGGGTGTGATGGCCACACCCCTGCTTTGCAGGCGGGTTTGCGCTTGGGCCAGCAGGCGCAGCCAGGGGTCGCTTTGGCGGCGCTCCCAGCGCGTCCAGGCGGCGCCCACCATCGCAGCCAGTGCGATGCAAGCGGCCAGTACCTGGCCTAGGTCCTCCCAACTGGGGGACTCAAAGCCCAAGTTCCGCAACAAATTGAGTTGCTTGTTTTGCGTGTAGTTCAGCACATATTGGTTCCAGCTGTTGTTCACGGCCTCCCACACCGCCCGCAGTTGGAGTGACAGGCCGGGGCTGAGGGTGTTGATGGCTGTGCCGAGCACGCCGCTTGGGGCTTGCAGGCGTTGCAGCGTACCTACGCGGCCGGGGGCCACCGCAGCGGTTGGGTCCACCCGTACCCAGCCTTGGCCTGCGATCCAGACTTCGGCCCATGCGTGGGCGTCGCTCTGGCGCACGACCCAGAAGTTGTCGATGGCGTTGCGCTCACCGCCCTGGTAGCCGGTGACGATGCGTGCGGGAATGCCCAGTGCTCGCATCAGCACCACAAAGGACGAGGCGATGTGTTCGCAAAAACCTTCCTTTTTATCGAACCAAAACTCGTCTGCACTGTGCTGGCCAAACACACCGGGGTCGAGCGTGTAGGTGTAGCCACCGCTGCGCAGGCGCTCTATCACGGTGTTGATGAGAGTGCGGGCATCAGCGCTGGTGGCGTCGCGCTTGAGTTCAGCCGCTAGTTGCAGTGTGCGGGGGTTGGAGTTGAAGGGCAGTGTCAAAAAATCTTGCAAGCCTGGATGGGTGCGCGGGCTGACCGATGCGTCTGTCGGGCCGTGGCTGAACTGCGGGTAGCTGACGGCGTTGTAGCGCAGCAGGTCGTTGACGGGCTCGTTGGCCAGCCATTGCAGTTCGGGTGTTATGCGGGGGGATGAGCCGGGCAGGGCGGATGACAGTTGAGGCGCGTTGGGTGTGGCGTCCAGTACCAGCAACCAGGGGTTGTGTTTGGGCTCCAGTGTGACCTCGTAGCGCACCGGTTCGCCGCGCAACTGCAAACCCGCTTGCAGTTGCTGCTGCGGTGCAAAATTGGAGCGCAGCGGTCGCCATTCCCGCCCGTCAAAAGTCGAGAGTACCGGGCCGCGAAAGTACAGATCGGTTTGTCTGGGCGCAGCGCCTTCAAAGCGAATGCGCATGGCCACGCTGTCGTCCAACGCCAGGCTGGCGATGCTGCCGACCGCCATGCGGTCCGACAAGCCGCTGCGCCCGCTCATGGCGTCGCCGGGTGTGCCCCACAGCGGGGCCAGGCGCGGGAACAGCATGAACAGCAGCACCATGATGGGCGCGCCCAGTAGCGCGGTTTTTCCAGCCATGCGCGCCGCCTGCCACAGCGGAGGGCGGCCCACCGGCATGTGGCTGTTGACCAAGGCCGTCAGCAAGCCCCACAGCCCGATCAACATGGCCCCGGCGGTGAGCAAGGACTGCGAGTAAAAGAAATGCGTCAGCATGCTGAAGAAGCCGAGGAAAAACACGACAAAAGCATCACGCCGTGCGCGCAGCTCCAGCGTCTTCAGGGCCAACAGCACCACAACCAGGGTGACCCCGGCATCGCGCCCGAGCAGGGTGCGGTAGGTGAAGAAGGTGGCGGTGATGGCGAGCAGCAAGAGACCCAGCGTCCACCACTTGGAGGGCAGAGGTCGCAAGCGCAGCACCAGCCAGCCTCGCCCGATGAGCACGGCGGCAGACAGGGCGCTGCACCATAGCGGTAGGTGCTCCATTTGCGGCAGGATGACCCAGGCAATGACGGCCAGCAGGAACAGGGTGTCACGGCTGTCGCGGGGGAGGACGTGGAGTTTTTTCAGCATAAAGCCAGGGCCTCCAGACACCGCCGTTGATGTCCCGCCCCTCGCGCAGGTGCAATTTCCACCCCCGGCAAGCGCAGCCCGTAATCAAGTGCTAGGTCCTGCGCCTCCAGCACCCACGCACATAAGCGTGACAGGCCTGGCACTCGTTCAGAGCATCCGGTTTGGGTCAAATCCAGCCAGAGCTCGCTGTGCTGCGCCTGCTGGCTGTCGCGGCTCACCCATTGGCCGGTTTGGGCGGCTTTTTTCCAGAGTACTTGTTTGAGTGGGTCGCCCCGGCGGTAGGGGCGCACGCCGTCGAACTCGTCGCTCCCCGTGCTGGGGGCGGTTGCGCTGCCTGTGTCATGCGCCATACCTGCGGGCAGGGGCGGCGGGTTGATTTCAGCTTGCGGATAGACCAGCAGGGGTGCAGCGGGCCGCCAGATGGTCCAGACGCGAAATGTGCCCAGGGGGAAGCGGGTCTCGGCGGTGAGTGCGGGTAGCGCATGCAGGCCGCGCTGCGGCGTGGGGCAGGCGAGTTGCACGCGGCTACTGCCCTGGCCCGGCACGTCGCACCAGACCCAGTGTCGGGAGTCCAGCACGCTCAGGCCAATGCCGTAACGCGGGGCTTTGCGCTGGCTGCTCAGGGTGATATTCAAGGTCGCCGTCTGGCCGGAAAAAACGGGCTCAGGCGGGCTCAAGCTCAAGCTCAAACCGCGTAGCGTGCCATGGCACACATGCATGCCCACCACGGCGCTACCGGCCAGCAAAAAAGTCAGGAGATAACCCAGGTTGAGCTGGTAGTTGATGGCGGCCACCAGCAGCACCAGCAGGGTGATTGCCAGCATCCACCCGGCCTTGGTGGGCAAGATATAGACCTTGCGCTGAGTCAGCGTGAGTTGGTCGGTGCGGGGCTGGCGGGCCAACCACCAGTGGCGGATGCGCTCTTTCACGGGTGCTTGCTCACGGCAGCGGAACGGCTTCCAGCATGGCGCGCACCTGCTCCAGCGCGCCCCGACCCGCATCATTCACGGGGTTGAGTCGGTGGGCGGTGGTTTGCGGCAGGATGGCCTGCACGTCGTCGGGGGCAACAAAATCGCGCCCGCTGAGCAAGGCTTGCGCTTTGGCGGCGCGCAGCACGGCCAGACCCGCACGCGGACTGAGGCCTTGCACAAACCAGCGACCGGAGCGGGTTGCAGCCAGCAGGTCTTGCATATAGTCCAGCAACGGTGGGGCAGCATGCACGGCGAGCACCTGTTGTTGCAACGCCAGCAGCTCGTGCTGGGTCAACAGACCACTTAAGTGATCAACCATCTCGCGCCGGTCTTGCCCGCTGAGCAGGACGCGCTCGGCATCCCGGTCCGGGTAGCCGAGTGAGATGCGCATGAGGAATCGATCCAGTTGCGATTCCGGCAGCGCATGCGTGCCGCGCTGATCGTGCGGATTTTGTGTGGCGATGACAAAAAATGGGCTGGGCAGGGGCCGTGTTTCCCCATCGACCGTGACCTGCTTTTCCTCCATCGCTTCGAGCAGCGCGCTTTGGGTTTTGGGGCTGGCGCGGTTGATCTCGTCGGCCAGCAAAACTTGCGCAAAGATGGGGCCGGGGTGAAAGATGAAGCTTTCGCGGCCCCGGTCATACACCGACACGCCGGACAAATCGCTGGGCATCAAATCCGA
>CANCAO010000084.1 GCA_947374105.1 Comamonadaceae bacterium
AGCGCAACTGGGGCGTGCCCCTGCCCTTCTTCATCCACAAAGACAGCGGTGAGCTGCACCCCCGCACCATGGACATCATGGACCAGGCCGCCGCCATGGTGCAGGTCGGTGGCGTGGAGGCCTGGAGCAAGGCCAGCATTGAATCCATCATTGGTGAAGATGCCCCTCACTACACCAAGTGCACCGACATTCTGGACGTGTGGTTTGACTCCGGCACCACGCACGACCATGTGCTGCGCCACAGTCACGCCGCGCAGTCCACCTGGCCCGCCGACCTGTACCTGGAAGGCCACGACCAACACCGGGGCTGGTTCCACAGCTCGCTGCTCACCGCCTGCGCCATGTACGACCATGCGCCCTACAAGGGCCTGCTGACCCACGGCTTCACCGTGGACGGCAAAGGCCGCAAGATGAGCAAGAGCGAGGGCAATGTGGTCGCGCCCCAGCAAGTCAGCGACAAGCTGGGGGCCGAAATCATCCGCCTGTGGTGTGCCGCCACCGACTACTCGGGTGATCTGGGCATCGACGACAAGATCCTGGCCCGCGTGGTGGACACCTACCGCCGCATCCGCAACACGCTCAAGTTCTTGCTGGCCAACATCAGCGACTTTGATGTGGCCAAAGACGCCGTGCCGCTGGAACAGATGCTGGAGATTGACCGCTACGCCCTGAGCCGTGCCGCCGAGTTGCAAGCCGACATCTTGGCGCACTACGAGGTCTATGAATTCCACCCGGTGGTGGCCAAGCTGCAGCTCTATTGCTCGGAAGACTTGGGCGGTTTTTATTTGGACGTGCTCAAAGACCGGCTCTACACCACCGCGCCGAAATCCTTGGCCCGACGCAGTGCGCAAACTGCGCTGCACCAGATCACGCACGCCTTGCTGCGCTGGATGGCCCCCTTCCTTTCGTTCACGGCAGAAGAGGCGTGGAAGGTGGCAGGCAAGTCCGAGTCCATCTTTATGGAAACCTATGCCGAGCTGAGCGCACCCGACGCAGCGCTGCTGGCCAAATGGCGTCGCATCCGCGAGCTGCGCGAGGCGGTCAACAAAGACATTGAAGTGCTGCGCGCCGATGGCCAAGTGGGCTCATCGCTGCAAGCCACGGTGGCGCTCACTTTGGGCGCGGATGACCACGCCATGTTGGCCAGCCTGGGCGATGATTTGAAGTTTGTCTTCATCACATCCGCTATTGATTTAGTAGCTGGTCACGCTATTGAAATAAAGGCTACAGCCTCAAATGGCACTAAATGTGAACGCTGCTGGCACTACCGGGACGACGTGGGCGTTGACCCCGCCCACCCCGCCCTGTGTGGCCGCTGCACCAGCAATTTGTTTGGTGCTGGGGAATCCCGCAAGCACGCTTGATGAACTACAGAGACTTCACGTTCGTGCAGTGTCTGGCTGCTTCTTCGCGGGATCAGGTCGGTATTCAACCGCAGCATACCTGCCATGCTCGCCGCCTTGGCGCTTGGGGTAAGTGGCGTAGCGGCATCAAGGAGGAGCCCGAAGGGCGGGGGACAGCCGCGGAGCTACTTACCCCAAGTGCCAGGGCGTACAAAAGCTCAAAGCCCTTCGGTGTCATGAATGACAAACCGATCAGTAGCAAAACAACTGCAAAACCATAGCAAACGGACTTAGCATATGGCCTTCAAAAAATCATCCTCCAGCGGCATCCTTCCGTGGTTAGGCTTGGCCTTCATCCTGCTGCTGGCCGACCAGTTCACCAAGGTTCTCATCGTGGGTGCTTACCACCTGGGTGACAGCACCTACGTCACCAACTTCTTCAACGTCGTGCGCGTGCACAACAGCGGCGCGGCCTTCTCGTTTTTGGCGGGCGCATCGGGCTGGCAGCGCTGGTTTTTTGTTGGCATCGGCACGGCGGCTACGGGCTTTATTTTATGGATGCTCAAAGCGCACGCGGGTCAAAAGCTCTTCTCTTTTGCCATGGCCTGCATCCTGAGCGGGGCCATCGGCAACGTGGTTGACCGGCTGATCCACGGCTATGTGATCGACTTCCTGGACTTCCACCTGCAAGGCTGGCACTTCCCCGCTTTTAACGGGGCCGACAGTGCCATCAGCATCGGCGCGGCCTGCCTGATCTTGGACGAGCTGCTGCGGGTGCGCCGGGGGAGGTAAAAGGTCAACCTATTGCTCAGGGTGAACGGTTCATATTTCACAGGGCCGGAGCAATAAACGCAGGCTAGGGGTCAGTTTTTGTAAGAGGCGTCGCGCTGATCCAGTAGGCGCAGCAGGGCTGGCCACTCGCGTTCACCATGCGGGGGGAAGCGCCCGTTTTTATCGGGCGACGGTTGGCGACGCAGTTGCTGGAACGTTTTATCGATGACGGACTGCGGCGGCATGCTCATACTTGCGCCCGCTGACATGGTCAACAACTGGGTCTGACAAGCGCGCTCCAGGCGAAGCATGTTGACAAAGGCCTCGGCCACCGTGACGCCAACCGTGAGCAAACCGTGGTTGCGCAAAATCATGACGTCGTTGTCGCCCAAGTCGGCCACCAAGCGCTGACGCTCGTCCAGGTCCACCGCCACGCCTTCAAAGTCATGGTAGCCCACGCTACCCGCAAAGCGCATGGCGGTCTGGTTCAGGGGCAGCAAGCCGCAGTCCAGCGCGGACACCGCCATGCCCGCCGGGGTGTGGGTGTGCAGCACGCAGGTGATGTCATGGCGCGCGCCATGGATGGCACTGTGGATCACATAGCCGGGTTGGTTGACGGTGTAGTGCTCATGCGGGTTATGGACGACAGTGCCGTCCAGCGCCACCTTGATGAGGCTGGAGGCGGTAATTTCGTGGTACATCAGGCCAAAGGGGTTGATGAGGAAGTGGTCGTCTTCCCCCGGCACCCGAACCGTGATGTGGTTCAAGATCATGTCGCTCATGCCGTACAAGTCCACCAAGCGGTAGCAGGCAGCCAGGTCGATGCGGGCTTGTTGTTCAGCGTTGGAAATAAAGCTGCTTGTCATGCGCCTGGCCTCTTGTGCGGTGATGCTTGTCGTACGATGAAGGCTTACAAAGTCAGGATAGTGCAGCCCGTGGTCTTGCGCGCTTCGAGTGAGCGATGCGCTTCTTGTACGTCTTCCAGCGCAAAACGCTGGTCGATGCGAATGGTGACCTTGCCGCTGGTGACCATGGCAAACAACTCATCCGCCATGGCCTGCGTGGTCTCACGCGTGGCGATGTGGGTGAACAGGGTGGGACGCGACACATACAGAGAACCCTTGCCCGCCAGCACGTTGATGTCCAGCGGCTCGACCTTGCCCGAGGCATTGCCGAAGTTGGCGACCAGGCCGAAGGGACTCACGCAGTCCAGCGACTTGGTGAAGGTGTCTTTGCCCACCGAGTCGTACACCACTTTCACGCCTTTGCCACCGGTGATTTCTTTCACACGGGCGACGAAATCTTCTTTGGCGTAATTGATGACGAAGGCTGCGCCGTGCTCTTTGGCCAAAGCGCATTTCTCATCAGAACCGGCCGTGCCAATCAACTGCAAGCCCATGGCTTTGGCCCACTGGCAGGCGATCAGGCCCACACCACCGGCTGCGGCATGGAACAGCACAAAGTCACCGGCTTTGAGCCCACCCTGAGGCTGTGTACGGCTGAGCAGGTACTGCGCTGTGAGGCCTTTGAGCATCATGGCCGCGCCGGTCTCAAACGAGATGGCATCAGGCAGCTTGCACACGCACTTGGCGGGCATCACGCGCACTTCGCAGTAGCTGCCGGGGGGCTGGCTGGCGTAGGCTGCGCGGTCACCCACTTGCAGGTGCGTCACACCCGCGCCAACGGCTTCCACCACGCCTGAGGCTTCCATGCCCAGCTGCAAAGGCAGGGGCAAGGGGTACATGCCCGCGCGCTGGTACATGTCAATGTAGTTCAGGCCCACCGCCTTGTGGCGAATGCGGATTTCGCCAGGGCCGGGCTCGCCCACCATGACGGTCACGAGTTTGAGCTGCTCTGGGCCGCCGTTTTGATCGATACGCACGGCGCGGGATGAAATTTGGGTCATGAAGAGTCTCCAGGTTTTTATGGATGATGGGTTTTTAAAATCGAAACACAAAATTTTACGGTCAATTGCGATATTGCCATGGATTGACTTGCTACAGTCCAAGGCATGAACGCACGCCTCACACTGTCCACCGTTTTGCTCCTGACCGTACCGCCGCTGATGTGGGCTTGCAACGCCGTGCTTGGGCGCATGCTGGGGCCTGTGGTGTCGCCAATGACGCTAAATCTGATGCGCTGGGCCTTGGCTGGCCTGTTTTTGTTGCCATTGGCCGCCTGGGTACTGCGCCCAGGCAGCGGGCTGTGGCAACACTGGAAGCGCTTTGCACTGTTTGGACTTTTAGTGGGTTGTTACAACGCTTTGCAGTACTTGGCGCTACACACCTCCACGCCCATCAACGTGACCTTGGTAGCCGCCAGCACACCGGTGTGGATGCTACTAATTGGCCGCTGGTTTTTTGGCGCGAGTATTTCAGCCAGGCAATGGCTGGGAGCGGCTTTGTCCATCACGGGCGTGTTGCTGGTATTAGGCCGGGGTGAGGTGGACATCTTGCTCAAGCTGCGGCTGGTGCCCGGTGACATCTATGTGTTGTTTGCTTCCTTCACCTGGGCTTTTTACAGTTGGATGCTGACGCAAACAGGCAAAGAGCCTAGCGCAATACGCAGTGATTGGGCGGCTTTTTTGATGGGGCAGATTGTGTTTGGCCTGGTTTGGTCGAGTCTGTTTGCCGCAGGGGAATGGGCGTTGACCGATGCGCACATTGATTGGAGTTGGTACTTGGTTGCTGCTCTGCTGTTTGTCGCGATTGGACCCGCACTATTGGCTTACCGCTGCTGGGGTGCAGGCGTGCAGCGCGCCGGTCCGACGCTGGCCAGTTTCTTTGCCAACCTCACGCCACTGTTTGCCGCCTTGCTGTCATCCGCCCTGCTGGGCGAGACGCCACATGCGTACCATGTGCTTGCTTTTGTGCTGATTGTGGGCGGCATCGTAGTATCGGCACGGCGTAAATCAGGCGCTTAATCTGAATACTGATAACTCTCACCTGAATGGATTTGTGATGTCAACAATTGAAAAACCAAGCGAGTCAACCCTGTCAACTGACATCCTGCGCTGCATGCCGGAAGCCGTTATTTTTGCCGACCTGAACGGCATCATTCAAGACTGGAACCCAGGGGCTGAAACCGTGTTCGGCTTCACCGCGACCGAAGCTCTAGGCCAAAGTCTAGACCTCATCATTCCCGAGCGCATGCGAAAAGCCCACTGGGACGGCTATAACAAAGCCATTGCCCGCAGCGGTACGCTGCCCGGCCGCACCTCCATGATCACGCGCTCACTGCACAAAAACGGCGATCAAATTTACGTGGACATGAGTTTTGCGATGGTCAAAGACGCGCAGGACCAACTGCTGGGCTCGCTTGCTGTGGCTCGTGACGCCACCGCGCGCTTTACGGAAGAAAAGAGCCTGCGCAGTCAATTGGCCGAACTTCAGAAGCTGCCCGGGTAAGCGCCGCCGTCCGTCAGCACGTTCTGGCCGTTGATGTAGCCGGCCTGCTGGCTGCACAAAAACGCACACACCGCGCCAAACTCATCAGGCGTGCCAAAGCGCTGAGCGGGGATGGTTTTCTTGCGGTTTTCCGCGATGACCTCAATCGGTTGGCCGGTCTTTTTAGCCGCGCCTGCCATCGTGCCTTTGAGTCGGTCAGTGTCAAACGCGCCTGGCAGCAGGTTGTTGATGGTCACACCATGACCTGCGAGTTTGCTGCTACGCGACACGCCCGCCACAAAACCCGTCAAACCGCTGCGTGCGCCGTTCGAGAGGCCCAGAATATCAATCGGAGCCTTGACGGCGCTAGAGGTGATATTGATGATGCGACCAAAGCCACGTGCAGCCATACCGTCCACCGTGGCCTTGATGAGTTCGATCGGGGTCAGCATATTGGCGTCCACCGCCTTGATCCAGGCGTCACGATCCCACTCACGGAAGTCGCCTGGGGGTGGTCCACCAGCGTTGGTAACAACAATATCAAAATCGTTCTTGATCGCGAACACGGCGGCACGACCCTCAACTGTAGTGATGTCAGCGGCCACCATCTGAACATCCGTGTTGGGCGGGCGGGCAGGGTCTGCTTTCAGGGCCTGCACCGCAGCTTGCAGCGCCTCTGCGCCGCGGGCCACAATTAATACATTGACGCCTTCCCGCACCAACGCTTGCGCACAACCAAAACCCAAGCCCTTGCTGGCACCGCAAACCAGAGCCCACTTACCGTTAATACCCAAATTCATGAAAAATTCCTCAATTAATTGAAACAATTGGCAACATCATACGTTGCGTCTGCCATACTTCAAGGACAGAGGGCTAGAAGCCAAATGGTATTCCTTTTGAATAAAATCTTGCCCATATAAAATTATGGAACCTATATGACGCCGTGATGCCGTCTAATTGAACGGATTGGAGACTTAGTGCAGACTATGAATGATTCACAGAATCTAGACCCTTCTTATCAAGTCATTGAAATTGGCATTAAGGGTTTGCCAGAATTATCAGCGAACATGATCAGCGGAGGGCTCTACGCCCTGAAGGCAGAAACGCCTTCAGCACGTTACCCGTTGTTGGCTGGCAGCTTAGTTAGCGCACTAAAGTCAGGACTCACTTGTACTGTGATCGTTCCGTCCAAACCGGAAGTTTTCATTCAAAGAATTGAATCCTTTGGTGGTTTGGATGCGAATCAACTCATCAGTGATGATCGACTGCATATCTTTGTGACGCAGACTGAGTTTGCAAAGAAAATGTTTCGCTTTGGTGCGGACCGTTTTGCACAAGAACTGGCCCAATTTGAAATTCCAGAAAACAGCTACTTGATCTTCGATCAGGCCGACGAATTGCTAAGTTTGCATGATCTTTCTTTGGCGCTTGATCAGGTCGAAGCCCTTAG
>CANCAO010000085.1 GCA_947374105.1 Comamonadaceae bacterium
CTTGATTTGAGTGCCTTGGTTAAAGCTCGCTTCTTCAATCATTTCAATGCTCATTTGGATGCTCCTTTATGCAGTTGCCGGTTAATTTTTTCTGTCAATTTATTTTCAAAATGTCACGATTTCACTCGGATCAAGGCGGCGCTTGCGCGCTTCGCCATCGTCTCTGAGGACTGCCCCGTGCCAGCCAAAGTTTGTAAGTGTTCATCAAAAATTCCCTATGAACCAATCTTTGGCCCGACCAAGTGCGGTTTTCATCGAGCCATTTTTCTGCGCCACATTGAACCCACGCAACCGTGCCAGGCGCGCTTCTTCGAGCAGACCCATGACGGTCGCGGCACGCGACTGCGACACCATATCTGCCAGTGCGCCGGAATACTTGGGAACACCCCGGCGCACCGGTTTGAGGAAAATGTCTTCGCCCAACTCCACCATGCCCGGCATGAGGGAGCTGCCACCCGTGAGCACAATGCCGCTAGACAGCACTTCTTCATATCCCGACTCGCGCAACACTTGGTGCACCAGCGAGAAGATTTCTTCAATGCGCGGCTCGATCACCCCGGCCAGCACCTGGCGGCTAAGCATGCGCGGGCTGCGGTCGCCCAGACCCGACACCTCAACCTGGACTTCAGGGTCAGCCAACAGCTGTTTGGCGTAACCGTTCTCGACTTTAATGTCTTCCGCGTCCTTGGTTGGCGTGCGCAGGGCCATGGCAATGTCACTGGTGATGAGGTCGCCCGCAATCGGGATCACCGCCGTATGGCGAATTGCACCGCCGGTGAAGATCGCCACGTCGGTCGTACCCGCGCCAATGTCCACCAGAGCCACGCCCAGGTCGCGCTCGTCTTCGGTCAGCACCGACAGACTGGAAGCTAGTGGGTTGAGCATAAGGTGCTCAACCTCCAGACCGCAACGCCGCACGCACTTCAAGATGTTCTCGGCCGCACTCTGGGAGCCGGTGACGATGTGCACCTTGGCTTCCAGGCGCATGCCACTCATGCCAATGGGGATGCGCACGTCGTGCCCGTCGATCACAAATTCCTGCGGCTCCACCAGCAGCAAGCGCTGGTCGGCCGAGATGTGAATGGCTTTTGCAGTTTCCACCACGCGTGACACATCGGCGGCTGTCACCTCTCGGTCTTTCACCGCCACCATGCCGCTGGAGTTCATGCCACGGATGTGGCTGCCGGTGATGCCGGTATAGACCCGCGTGATCTTGCAGTCGGCCATCAACTCGGCTTCTTTGAGCGCCTGTTGAATACTCTGAACCGTGGCGTCGATATTGACCACCACACCGCGCTTGAGGCCGTTGCTTGGGGCCACGCCCAGGCCAACCAGCCGCAGCTCGCCGCTGGGCAAGACCTCGGCCACCACCGCCATGACTTTGGCGGTGCCGATGTCCAGTCCGACAACCAGGTCTTTGTATTCTTTTGACATAGGGTGAATCCTGCTTTTCCTGTTCGCTATTTGCTCTATTTTTTGAGGGCTTGCGCCCCCGTAACCAGTGTGCTTACACCGCGCAGCCGAAGGGCATAGCCCTGCTCATGCCGCAAATCCGCTGACTGCAAGGCCGCCGCCGTGCGGCCATAACGGGAAGTGACCTGCGTCAGCGTATGCAAAAAGGATTGCACACGTGCCACCACCTCGTCTTCACTACCGCGTCCGAACTCCATTACGGCCCCACTGTCCAGCTCAGCACGCCAACTGCCCCGACCCGTGAGCTCGAGTTGGTCAACGCTCAAGTCCAGGTGCTCGAACAACGGCTGAAGTACGCGGTACATGCTCAGCAAGTTCGCCGCCTGCTCAGGTGGTCCACTCAGACGTGGCAAGCTGTCTTGTTCAACTTCACCCGTATTGGCCTCAAACACCTCGCCAAAACTGTTGACTAAGGTGGAGTCTCCCTCTGCACCCCAATAAGCCACTGCCTGATGCTCTTGCAGAGTGACTTGAAGTCGATTGGGAAACTCACGCCGCACCAGGGCGCTTCGCACCCAAGGCACGGACTCAAACGCCCGACGCGCCGCTGCCATATCCAGCGAGAGAAAAGTGCCACTCAAACGCGGCGCCACATTGGCGCGCAGGGTGAGTGCGTTGTTGTGACTGACGTCACCGCTGACCGTGATACCACGTAGGGCAAATACCGGGTGTTGAAAAACCCATGAGGCCAAAGTACCCAGCGACAGCAAGCCAAAACTACACAACAAGAGACTTGCTGTGAAGTTCATGAGCTTGATGTCGAGGCTTGTGGTCATACCGATGGCTCTGCGTAATCCCGCGTCGCCGATTCAAGCAACAGCACACAAAGATCTTCATAGCTGATGCCTGCCGCCCGCGCGGACATCGGCACCAGTGAATGACCCGTCATGCCGGGCGAGGTGTTGATCTCCAACAAATAGGGTTTGCGCGTGCGCGCGTCGATCATCACGTCGGCCCGGGCCCAACCCCGGCACCCCAGCACCGCGTAGGCTTTGAGCACCAGCGCCTGAATGGCGGCCTCTTCACCGGCGGGCAGGCCGCAGGGCACGAGGTACTGGGTGTCGTCGGTGAAGTACTTGTTGTTGTAGTCGTAGTTGCCCTCGGGGGCTTTGATGCGGATCACCGGCAGGGCGCGGACTTGCGTGCCGCTGCCCAGCACCGGCACCGTTACCTCGTCACCGCTGATGAACTGCTCGCACAGCACCAGCGTGTCGTCCTGCGACGCCAACGCGAAGGCTGCGGCGCAGTCTTGCCGATGCAAGACCTTGGTCAGCCCGATGGAGGAGCCCTCACGCGCGGGCTTGACGATCATAGGCGCGCCCAGTTGCGCAAAAGCCACTTCACAATCGGCCACGCTGCTGACCTGTTGCCAACCCGGTGTGGGCAAGCCTTCAGACAGCCAAATGCGCTTAGTCATGACTTTGTCGATGGCAATGCTGGAGGCCATTACGCCCGAGCCGGTGTAGGGGATGCCAAGCAACTCCAGCGCACCTTGCACCGTGCCGTCTTCACCAAAGCGGCCATGCAAGGCGATGAAGCAACGCACAAAGCCCTCGCGTTTGAGTTTGCTCAGCTCACGCTGTGAGGGGTCAAAGGGATGGGCATCGACACCGCGCGACTGCAAAGCCTGGAGCACGCCGGTTCCCGACATGATGGAGATGTCGCGCTCGGCGGACGCGCCGCCCATCAGTACCGCCACTTTTCCTAGATCCATTTCGCTCATAGCCCTTTCCCCTCATGCGCCAGCAGTTCTGAAATTTGCAGCAAGTCCAGCACCTTGCCCTGCACCGCGCCCATGGAGCCCGCACCCATGCAGATCACCACATCGCCCACGCGCGCGTTGTCCACAATCGCTTGAGGCATGGCGGCGATGTCGTCCACAAACACGGGTTCGACCTTGCCCGCCACACGCAAGGCACGCGCAAGGGCGCGGCCATCGGCAGCTACGATGGGTGCTTCACCAGCGGCATAGACCTCGCCTAGCAGCACGGCGTCGGCTTGGCCAATGACCTTGACGAAGTCTTCAAAACAATCGCGCGTTCGGGTGTAGCGGTGCGGCTGAAAAGCCAGCACCAAGCGGCGCTCGGGGAAGGCCCCGCGCGCGGCGCTTAAAGTGGCGGCCATCTCCACCGGATGGTGGCCGTAGTCATCAATCAAGGTGAAGCTGCCGCCGCCTTTCGCGGCGCTTGCGTTTTCTTGCACCGGCAAATCACCATAACGCTGAAAGCGCCGACCCACGCCTCTGAATTCGGCCAGCGCTTTTTGCACAGCGCTGTCGCTCACGTCCAGCTCAATAGCCACTGCAATGGCCGCCAAGGCATTGAGCACGTTGTGACGACCCGGTAAGTTCAGCACTACTGGTAAATCCGCCAGCGTGACGCCGTTGCGCCGCTGCACGGTAAAGTGCATCTGCCCACCCACTGCACGCACGTCCACGGCGCGTACCTGGGCACCTTCTTCAAAACCGTAGCTGGTGATGGGGCAGGTGACTTGCGACACGATCTCGCGCACGGCAGCGTCGTCAGTGCACAAAATGGCCGTGCCGTAAAACGGCATGCGGTGCAGAAAATCGACAAACGCACCCTTGAGCCGCGCAAAGTCGTGGCCGTAGGTCTCCATGTGGTCGGCGTCGATATTGGTCACCACGGCCATCACCGGCAGCAGGTTGAGGAAGGACGCGTCGGACTCGTCGGCCTCCACCACGATGTAGTCGCCACTGCCAAGCCGTGCATTGGCCCCGGCGCTGTTGAGGCGACCGCCGATGACAAAGGTGGGGTCCAGCCCCGCCTCACCTAGCACACTGGCCACCAGGCTGGTGGTGGTGGTCTTGCCGTGCGTGCCTGCAATGGCAATGCCCTGCTTAAGACGCATGAGTTCGGCCAGCATCAGCGCGCGTGGCACGATGGGAATATGGCGCGCGCGCGCTGCCAGAACCTCAGGATTGTCAGTCTGCACAGCAGTGGAGGTAACCACACAATCAGCGTTGGCCACATTCGATGCTGCATGACCCACGCAAGTCTTGATGCCCAGACCCGCCAAGCGCTTGAGGGTGGCGCTGTCGCTCAGGTCCGAGCCAGAAATCTGGTAGCCCAAATTGAGCAGCACCTCGGCGATGCCGGACATGCCCGAGCCGCCGACACCAACGAAGTGAATGTGCTTGATGGCGTGCTTCATTGTGTCAACTCCTCACAAGCAGTCACCACTTGCGCTGTGGCCTCTGATTTTTGCAGTGTTTTGGCCTGTAGCGCTCTTCTGACAAGCGTAAGACGCTCTGTTTTTTGTAGCATTTCGGATAGTTTTTCAGGGGTCAATTCGGTTTGCGGCAGCAACCAAGCCGCACCTTGATCACTCAGGAAACGCGCATTGCGGGTCTGGTGGTCGTCCACCGCAGAGGGGAAGGGCACAAACACAGCGGCCACCCCGACGGTGGCAATTTCCGTCACCGTGCTGGCCCCGGCGCGACAGATCAGCAGGTCGGCCTGGGCCATGGCTTGGGCGGTGTCGGTGATGAAGGGTGTCAGTTCGGCCTGCACGCCCGCAGCAGCGTAGTTGGCGCGTAGCGCGTCGATCTGCAAGACCCCGCTTTGGTGGGTGACTTGCGGACGCTGTGGTGTTGGGATCAGCGCCAAGGCACGCGGCAGTACTTCATTCAGTGCCTTGGCCCCCAGGCTGCCGCCCAACACCAGCACCCGCAACGGGCCGGTGCGGTCTGCAAAGCGCGTGGCGGGGTCGGGTTGCTGCAAGAAAGCTTGACGCAAAGGGTTACCCACCCATTGGCCTTTTTTCAGCACGTTCGGGAAAGCCGTGAACACCCGATCCGCCACCAGCGCCAGCACGCGATTGGCCATGCCCGCCACCGAATTTTGCTCGTGCAGCACCAGTGGCTTGCCCAGCAACACGCTCATCAGGCCCGCTGGAAACGTGATGTAGCCGCCCAAGCCCACCACCACGTCGGGCCGCACACGGCGCAACACTGCGATGCTCTGGGCGAAGGCCTTGAGCAGACGCAGTGGCAGCAAGGCCAGCGTGAGGTAGCCCTTGCCGCGCACGCCGGAGAAATCAATCGTTTCAAAGGCAAACCCTTGCGGCGGCACAAGCTGGCTTTCCATGCTGGGTTTGTCTGCGCTGCCGGACGCGCCCAGCCAATGCACGCGCCAACCGCGTTCACGCAGCGCTTGCGCCACCGCCAGGCCGGGGAAGATGTGCCCGCCGGTGCCGCCCGCCATGATGAGTGCGCACTTGCTCATAGTCGCCCCCCATGCATGAGTTGTCGGCTCTCAAAATCAATGCGCAGCACGACCGCCAAAGCCACCAGATTGATAAGAATGGCAGACCCGCCGTAGCTCATGAGTGGCAGGGTCAGGCCTTTGGTCGGCAGTGCGCCCAGGTTCACCCCCATGTTGATAAAGGCCTGAAAGCCCATCCAGATGCCCACGCCCTGCGCCACCAGACCCGCAAACACGCGGTCCAGCGCGATGGCCTGACGCCCGATGTGCATGATGCGCCGCGTCATCCACAGAAACAGGCCGATGACACTGAGCACACCGATCAGGCCAAACTCTTCGCCGATCACGGCCAACAAAAAGTCGGTGTGGGCCTCGGGCAGCCAGTGCAGTTTTTCCACGCTACCACCCAGCCCGACGCCAAAGATTTCGCCACGGCCAATGGCAATCAGCGAATGCGATAACTGGTAGCCCTTGCCCAGAGCGTGTTTTTCATCCCAAGGATTGAGGTAGGCAAAAATGCGCTCGCGCCGCCACTCGCTCAAGGCGATCATCAAGCCGAAGGCCACCACCAAAATAGCCGCAATCACAAAGAACATGCGGGCATTGACGCCGCCCAAAAACAAGATGCCCATGGCGATCACCGCAATCACCATGAAGGCCCCCATGTCAGGCTCGGCCAACAGCAACAGGCCCACCACCGCCACCGCCACGCCCATGGGCACGACGGCTTTAAAGAACTTCTCCTTCACGTCCATCTTGCGCACCATGTAGTCGGCGGCGTAGAGCAACATAGCGAACTTGGCCAGCTCCGAGGGCTGAAAGTTCATGACACCCAACGAGATCCAGCGGCGTGCGCCGTTGACGCCTTTGCCGATGAAGGGGATCAATACCGCCATCAGCAACACAAGCGAAATGACGAAGAGCCAGGGTGCCATCTTTTCCCAAGTGGTCATCGGAATTTGAAATGCGAGCAATGCCGCCACCAGTGCTACCACCAGAGAAAACAAATGCCGGGTGAGAAAGTGGGTGTGCGCGTAGCGAGCAAACTTGGGGTTGTCAGGCATGGCAATGGAGGCCGAATACACCATCACCAAGCCCCATGCCAACAAGGCCACCGTGACCCAGATCAGGGACTGGTCAATGCCCCGCACGTTGCTGCTCGTACTCCAATTCGCGCCGCCCACAGGCAGACCATCAGACGGCTTGCGCACCAAGCCCGACCACAAGCTGGACAAGCCCTGCCA
>CANCAO010000086.1 GCA_947374105.1 Comamonadaceae bacterium
CCGATTGGCATTTTGCTCATCATTCACTTCACCCTGATGCGCGAGACAGTTGTACTTGGACGAGCAACACCACGAACGATTGAGTTGCCCGTCTATGACGTTCAGGCTCACGAGACAGCCCGTGCAGGACAAGGCGCCATCCGCTCGCGCTTGACGACCAGCGTACCTGCCAACGTGCGCATGCAATCTCTGTTGACCTTGCAGGTCGTGCCCAGTGGCGTGGCCAATCCGATTTTGGAAGACCTGTTGGGTGATGAAACCGATGACGTGCGTTTGGTGGCCTTTGGCATGCTGGACGCGGCAGAGAAAAAACTCTCAGTTCAAATTCACCGTGCTCAAAAAAATCTGGAAAAAACCCTCTCCCCCAAAGCCCGCTACGACGGTTACCGGCATCTGGCCGAGTTGCATTGGGAATTGATTTACGAAGCCCTGGTGCAAGGCGAGCTGCGAAAGCATGTGCTGGCCGAGGCCTTGCAGTGCCTGGAAGCCGCCATGGCACTGCAAACCCAGCAGGAAACCGGGTTGTTGTTTCTTAAAGGGAAAATTCTCCTGGCCCAAGGCGTGATCGAACCCGCCGAGGTGGCTTTCAAAGACGCGATGCGTTTGGGTCAACCCGAGGCTTCTGTGCTGCCCTATCTGGCCGATTTGGCGTTTCAGCGACGCGAGTTTGACCAAGTTCGTGCGTACATGCGACGTCTCTTGCCCATGCAGGTGAGCCCGCGCACCGATACGATTATTGACCTTTGGACTGGACGCGACCACTTCCAGCAATTCCGTGACATCCGCATCCTCCAGCACATCTGAACCCATGCTCCCCAAAGCCGACAGCGTGGATGTGCTCCTGCTGCTGGAGGGAACCTTCCCCTATGTCGCCGGGGGCGTATCGAGCTGGGTGAACCAGATCATCCGTGGTTATCCCCAACTACGCTTCGGTGCTATTTTTATTGGCAGCCAGCCTTCAGACTACGGCGCGATGCGCTACGCCCTGCCTGACAATCTGGTGCACTTGGACGTCGTCTACTTAGCTGAGAACAAGCCCACCTCCAAAATCCGTCCGACCAAAGTCAAGGCCGATCCGAAAATGATGGCGCAGGTCAAGCGCATGCATGAGCTGTTTCAAACCGACATCCGCCACCCGGACTGCCCGCATCTTTTCTCATCGACGATGGACGAGGCCCACGCGGGCGGCAAACTCAGTCAGGAAACCTTTCTGCACAGCGAAGCGGCCTGGGAGCAGATCAAGGACAGCTACCTGCGCTATAGCACCGACCCATCGTTTGTCGATTACTTCTGGACCATTCGCACCATCCACACGCCCTTGTGGCGCTTGCGGGAAATTGCCCAGCATTGCCCCAAGGCGCGTATCTACCACTCGGTGTCCACGGGCTATGCGGGCGTGCTGGGTCTGCTGCTCAAGCACCAAAATCCACGGCCCTACATCCTGAGCGAACACGGCATTTATGTGAAAGAGCGCAAGATCGACCTGTACCAGGCGCAGTGGATCAAGGACAACCGCAGTGTCTTTGACCATGACCCCTCGCAGGTGAGCTACTACCGGCAAATCTGGATTCGCTTCTTTGAGCATTTGGGTTACCTGACCTACCAGGCCGCCGACCATATCGTGGCCTTGTACGAGGCCAATCGCCAGCGCCAACTAGCCGACGGTGCACCGCCCGAACGCACCAGCAACATCCCCAACGGCATTGACATTGAGCGCTTTGCACCCCTGCGTGCCACACGGCCCGCGACACCCCCGCCCATCCTGTGCCTCATTGGTCGCGTGGTGCCCATCAAAGACATCAAAACTTTTATCCGATCCATGCGCAGCGTGGTCGCTCGCCTACCTGAGGCTCAGGCCTGGATTGCCGGACCGGAAGAAGAAGACCCGGACTACGCCCAGGAATGCCATGAGCTTGCTGAGCGGCTGGGTCTGGCCCACTGCATCAAGTTTTTAGGCTTCCAAAAGCTCACCGACATCCTGCCCCAGGTCGGCTTGGTGGTTCTGAGCTCCATCAGCGAGGCATTGCCCCTGGTAATTCTGGAGGGCTATGCCGCCGGGGTGCCTACGGTCAGCACCGACGTAGGCTCCTGTCGGCAACTGGTTTACGGCTTGCCGGGCGACGACGCAGCCCTGGGTGCGTCAGGGCGCATCGTGCGCATTGCCGATCCGGAAGCCCTGGGCGCGGCGGCGCTGGAGCTGCTCACCGATGACGCCGCCTGGCAAAGCGCCAGCCAAGCGGCCATACGCCGGGTGGAGGCCTATTACGCCCAGCACATGATGTTTGACCGCTACCGCGAGCTCTACACCGAAGGCATGGCATGGCAGGCATAGGGTTTGAGCTGCGCAAGCTGCTGAACAAGCGCTCCTACTCCGGCCTGCTACAGGCCTATGCCTACGCGGGCATCATCAGCTCAGGCCCCTGGGTACTGTCCATCTTGGGCATCATGCTGATTGGTTTGCTCAGTGTGGGCGTGACCGTGCCCAATGCGCAGATCACGCAATTCCAGGTCACGGTCACCTACTTGTTCCTGGGCTCACTGGTCTTGACCGGACTGGTGCAACTCTCGTTCACCCGATTTGTGGCGGATCGCATCTTTGCCAAAGACGAAGAGTCCATCCTGCCCAACTTCAATGGCCTGATGTTTGTGGCCATCAACGTCAGCATGTTGGGCAGCTTGCCCGTTGTGATCCTGGCGTTTCCCGAGCAAACCGTGCTGTACCGACTGCTGTTCGTGATGGGCTTTGCCATCATGTCGGCGATCTGGGTAGCCACGGTGTTTCTGTCGGGAATGAAGCACTACGAAGCCATCGTCTTGATCTTCTTTGTGGGCTACAGCGTCACCATGGCTCTGGCATTGTTATTCAGACACTATCTGGGCATGGAAGGGCTATTGCTCGGTTTTGTCATGGGGCATTTCGTGCTGCTGGCGGGCATGGTCTGGCTCATTTACAAAAATTACAACTCTGAGCGCTTTATCGCCTTTGACATCTGGAATCGCGGGGCCATGTACCGCAGCCTGATGGCCACCGGTTTTTTCTTCAACCTCGGCGTCTGGGTGGACAAGCTACTGTTCTGGTACTACCCAGGCACCGGGCAAACCGTGATCGGTCCGCTCAACTCCTCGGTCATTTACGATTTCCCGATTTTTCTCTCCTACCTCACCGTCATCCCCGGCATGGCTGTGTTTTTGGTTCGCATTGAAACCGACTTCGTCGAGTACTACAACAAGTTCTACGACGCCGTGCGCGATGGGGCCACGCTGGAGTACATCGAGCGCATGCGCAACCACATGGTCTATTACGTGCAACGCGGCTTGTTTGACATTGCCAAGATCCAGGCCATCACTATCCTGGTGGTGTTTGTCATGGGTGAGGCCCTGTTGAACGCCCTGGGCATCTCCACGCTGTACCTGCCGCTGCTGTTTGTGGATGTGGCGGGGGCGGGCTTGCAGGTGGTGTTGCTAGGCATCTTGAATGTGCTGTTTTACCTGGATCAACGCCGCGCGGTTGTTTGGCTAACCGCCATGTTGCTGACCACCAACCTGATCTTCAGTGCCTTGTCCATTCAACTGGGTGCAGCCTGGTTTGGCTACGGCTTTGCCATCTCCATGCTGGTAACCGTGCTCGTCGGTATGTGGGTGCTGAACAGGCGGCTAGAGTCGCTGGAGTTTGAGACTTTCATGTTGCAGTGACGCAGCGTTGGCACGCTGGGTTAATCGATCACTTTCATTTCAAACGACCCATGTCTTTTCGTTTCTACTTTCGTGTCCTGAGCACTCTGGTACTGGCCGTACTCGCGGCTTGGCTGTGCGTGGCGCTGAACACGCCTCTGCCCTGGTTGATTGGCCCCATGCTGGCCACCGCCATCGCGTCCATGTTGCGCTTTCCCACGGAAAGCTCCACGCCGCTGCGCAACGGTGGGCAGGCCACCATCGGCACCGCTGTGGGGCTCTATTTCACCCCGCAAATGGCCACCCTGGTGGTTGGACTGTGGTGGGCCATTGCTCTGGGCGTGGTGTTGGCACTGGGGTTAGGCTTGTTGTTTGGTGCCGGTTTACACCGCTGGCACGCGCAGCGCATGCCGGGTTTGAGCCGCGCCACGACATATTTCTCAAGTGCGATTGGCGGAGCCTCTGAGATGACCTTGCTGGCCGAGCGTTTCCACGGCCGCACCGACCTGGTGGCCTCAGCCCACAGCGTACGTTTGATGGTGGTCACCCTGTTGGTGCCCTTTGCCATGCAGTACAGCGGCTGGCACGGACAGGATGTGGCAATACCGGGCGCTCGTGAGGTTGTGGGCTCGGGCTTGATGCTTTTGGGTCTGGCCGTTTGTGCTGGGGCCTGGGTCATGACGCGATTGGGGCGAGCCAATCCCTGGTTTCTGGGTGCACTGCTGGTGGCCATGGGCTTGACCGTGGCGAGTATCGAGCTTTCGGCCATGCCAAAGGCCTTGTCCAACGCAGCGCAGTTGGTGATTGGCATCAGTCTGGGCGTGCGTTTCACACCCGCTTTTGTGCACACCGCACCGCGCTGGCTGGCTTCCGTGGCCGTGGCTACCCTGGGTTTGATTGCCTTGTGCTCGGTCTTTGCTGTCCTGCTGGCATGGGGCGTAGGTTTGCCACCGGGCACCTTGATTTTGGCCATGGCACCGGGTGGCGTGGCCGAAATGGCCATCACCGCCAAAGTACTGCAACTCGGTGCCCCCGTGGTCACCGCCTTTCACGTGTGCCGCCTGCTGGCCGTGCTGATGCTGCTGGAGCCGCTGTACCGCTATATCTATGAGGCAAAACCGCAGCCCTGATCCGACTGCTCCCCTCAGGGAGTACCAAACGATGCCAGTTGCTGGTCTACAAAGTTACCGTTGGTCTGCGTCAGGCGAATGCGCGCTGGCAGGTAGCCCAGGGCGGGGGCCAGCCACAACTCCACAGTGATGTCATGCACCTGACGCGCCGGGCGTTTGATCCGCAGGGTGGCTTGCTCACCCCCGGGCAGCGCCAACCGCTCCTCGCTCTCCACCGTAAAGCGCCAGGTATCGGCATCGCGTCCGCCCACCGCCTGCATTTCAAAGGCGCTGCCCACCGGATAACGGCTAGGATCACCTGCCAGAAGGCTGGCGATTTGCATGAAGATGCTGAGTTGGTCTTGTGCACCGGGCTGCAAATCAACCGAGGGCGTGTTGGCGCTGAAGATCACCTTTCCCTTGTCGCGCTCAAAATGCGCCGCCACCTCGGAGCGCACCTTGTCGCCAAAGCGTTTCGGGGCCAGACCCTCAGGCGTGAGCTGGCCGCTGCTACTCTGAGAACGCGTGCCCAGCAAAAAGTGGGTCACCGACAGGCGCGCATCATAGGTCTGGTCATCGTGCAGCCACAGCAGCTCACCGCTGGCGCTGTAACCCAGGCCGCTGACTTCGCCCTTGATGTCGTATTTAAGCCGCAGCGAGCCCGGTAGGCTGATGGGTGCCGAGGGCGGAGCCGCTGCAGGTTCAATGGCGGCTACCGTGGCCAGAGGCTCATCGGCGGGTGCGGGCGGGGTTGGCGTGGCGGATTCTGCCGGAGGTGCGGTGACTGTAGTTGCTTCATTTGCTATCTTATCTATAGCTTCTTGTGGTTGTTTTTCATGGTCTTGCGCTGCATTTGATGTTCGAATTTCGGGTGGTAATGAGCTTGAACGGGGCTGGGATGTGGCGGGCTTGGATGGGCGCACTACTGCGGGTGCAGGCTCAGGCAACGCCAGGGTACGGGTGATAAAGGGCCGCGTGATGGCCGTATTCGACTCAAGCGACGTGCTGGGCTGCACCCAACTTAAAAATGCCCAATGAGCCGCCAGCACCAAGGCAGCAATCAACAGCAGGGGTTTGAGCGGTGCGGAGAAATTTTCCACGACAATGTCAACATGAAACTAGCCACTTACAAAGACGGTTCGCGCGATGGTCAACTCGTAGTGGTCTCGCGCGACCTGAGCACCGCGCATTATGCGACCGGCATTGCCAACCGACTGCAAGCCGTGCTTGACGACTGGAACTTCCTCTCCCCACAGTTGCAAGACCTGTACGACACGCTCAACCAGGGCAAGGCGCGCCACGCCTTCCCGTTTGACCCGCAGCAATGCATGGCCCCGCTGCCGCGCGCCTACCAGTGGGCTGACGGCTCGGCCTACATCAACCATGTGGAGCTGGTGCGCCAAGCGCGCGGCGCTGAAGTGCCCGCCAACTATTACACCGATCCCTTGATGTACCAAGGCGGCAGCGACGACTTTCTGGGCCCGTGTGACGACGTGGTGTGCGTGAGCGAGACCAACGGCATTGACTTCGAAGCCGAGGTCGCCGTCATCACCGCCGACGTGAAAATGGGCAGCACACCGGCCCAGGCGCTGGACGGCATTCGCTTGCTTCTACTGGCCAACGACGTGAGCCTGCGCAACTTGATCCCCGAAGAACTGGGCAAGGGCTTTGGCTTTGTGCAGAGCAAGCCCGCCACTGCCTTCAGCCCAGTCGCGGTCACGCCCGATGAGCTGGGCGAGGATTGGCGAAAAGGCCGCTTGCACCTCACCCTGCAAAGCACCTGGAACGGCCGCACCGTGGGCCTGTGCGACGCGGGAGATGAGATGACCTTCCATTTCGGCCAACTCATCGCCCACCTGTGCAAGACGCGCAATGTGCGCGCGGGCTCCATCATCGGATCGGGCACCGTCAGCAATATTGGCGTCACCAAGACCACGGGCCGCGGCGCCAACGCGCAAACCACCATCGATTGGCCCAAGGGCTATAGCTGCATTGCCGAGAAACGCGCCATGGAAACCATTCAGGATGGCCAAGCGACGACGGAGTTCATGCGTTTTGGCGACACCATCCGCATCGAGATGAAGGGCCGTGACGGCGCAAGCCTGTTTGGTGCCATTGAACAAGAAGTAGTGCCCCTGACCCAT